>DASROK010000371.1:0-6496 GCA_035646915.1 Gemmatimonadaceae bacterium | reverse complement strand
AGATGGGTTGAAGTCGTCGGCGGACTTCCGCGAAAACAAACCCGAGTGCTCACCTGGCCCGTCGTCACTGTCTTCGGCTTTATCGCGCAGCCAGACGTGCATGTATTCCTCAAGCCGATGGTGACGAAGCGGGCAGCAGAGATCTACGGCTTTGACTTCAAGTACAAATCACGCCCAAATTGGGACACGTACAACAACCTTCTGCGATTTGCAGAGACTGTGCGTCGTGACGTTCGCGACTTGCGTCCGAAAGACATGATCGACATTCAGGGATTCATCTGGGTCCAGGGCTCTGACGAATACGATTGACATTCGGCCCGCCGCCGAATCTGACGTTCCACTGATTCTCGAGTTTATTCAGGGTCTCGCGGAATACGAGAGACTTCGCGACGCGTGCGTTGCGACTGAAGAAAGGCTGCACGAGACGCTTTTCTCCGGGAAGCCTGCGGCAGAAGTAATCATCGCCCGTATCCGCGAAGAACCGGTTGGATTCGCTCTCTTCTTTCACAACTACTCAACTTTTCTCGCGCAGCGCGGGATTTATCTCGAGGATCTTTTTGTTCGCCCCGAGGCCCGGGGGAAGGGGGTCGGCCACGCTCTCCTCTCAGCACTTGCACGAATCGCCGTCGAGCGAAACTGCGGCCGACTCGAATGGGCCGTGCTCGACTGGAATCAGCTCGCAATCGATTTCTACAAGCGAATCGGCGCAAAGCCGCTCGATGACTGGACCGTGTTTCGCCTTACCGGAGATTCCCTCGAAAAGCTCGCCGCGAATTAACGTTCCGGCACAATCGGTAGCGGTTTAGTATGATTGTCGGAATGAGCGACCCTCATTCCGGCGACAGCGAGCAGCAGGCTGCGAGACACTTCCTTCACGGACGGCATCTCCGGCCTCTTCTCACACCGCTCATCTCCTGCCTCATTGTCGCGCTGCTCATCTATCTCTTCGAGCGCGAGATGCCGGCGTTCCACGAAGTCGTGAAGATCGGCTACTTCATCATTGCGGTGATATTTGTAATCGCTACTGGAAGGGCAATCAGGACTCGTGAAGGCCGGAGACGAAAAGGAGAGCGTCGTCAGGGTGACCGTCGTCATTCTGGGAGAACCTGAAATCCCGAGGCCTGTTATCTGCAAGATGAAGCGACATGGCCTCAACGACAGTCCGTCAGTCTCACCCCTTTATCGCGACGATGCGCGCAGCGGTCGCGAAGGCCGATACGTTCATCGGCGGACTTGGAATCTTTCTTGTTTGCGGAATTGCGGTAGCCGCCATTGCGACATGGGGTTTTGGTGAGATCGCAGAAATAGTCACCGCCGGAAAAACCCAGGCCTTCGACGAGGCCGTACTCCGCTTCCTCGGCGCACATCGAACAAAAGGTCTCGACACCGCAATGCTCGAGATCACTGCGCTCGGAACTGGAACTGTGGTGCTGATGATCGTTGGTGTATCAGCCCTGTTTCTCTCGCTGACTCGTCATCGCTATTCCGCATTGCTGCTTCTGGTGGCGACGGGCGGTGGCCTGGCCCTCAATCTTGTACTCAAGCTTTTCTTTGATCGTCCCAGACCGCATGTGGTCGTGTGGGGCACCAATGCAGTCAGCTCATCTTTTCCATCGGGACACGCGATGAGCGCAACCATCGTATACAGCACTGTCGCCTACCTTGCCGCTCGACTCGCTCGACGCAGGTGGCAGAGATGGGTCGTGATGTGTCTTGCCGCGATCGTCGTGGTTCTCATTTCAACAAGCCGGCTTTACCTCGGTGTGCATTATCCTTCCGATGTGCTTGCAGGTGCAGTCGTCGGGCTCGCCTGGGCAGCATTCTGCATGGCGACACTCGAGACGGTGCAGAAATTCTCCGAGCGTCGTAATCCCGAGATTCAGAAAGACGAAAAGCCAGCCCCTGCAGCGACGCCCTAGGCTTTCTTTTTCAGGTGAAATGCGAGACCGTCCCATATCACGAACGGCCGCTCGCCATTGACGATCACTTCGAATCCGTTCTCTTCGGCAAGCCTTGCCACTTCGCGGGCGTTGACTGCGTCGTCGCCAGTGTACGCGTAATTCAGGATCACGAAGTCACCGCCGGCCCTGAGTACACGAGCGGTTTCAGCGAAGAAGCTTGCAACTAGCTGAGCTCCTGACTGGTGCAGATACGGGAAAGTGTCGACAGCAATTGCGGCATCGATTGTTGCGTTGCCGAATTCATGAAGGTCGCGTCCGCTGCTCTTCATGAGCCGCACGTTCGATAATGCCGCGGTTCTTCTGAGCGCAGTCTCGATCATTCGCCCCGACACGTCGATGCCGTGAACTTCCTTCACACGCGGTGCGAGCTCAGCGGCAACACGTCCGATTCCGCATCCTATGTCAAGCACCACACGCTGTTGTGAGATGACATTCCAAAGCTCGAGCTGAGCAATCACTTCTCTCGTTGCACGTTCCAGCAGCTGGGGATTGCCCAGCGAGTAAAGCGCAACGCTTGCTTCTTCCGATTGCTGCACTGACCAGTCGAACAATCGCTCGCAGAATGCAATTCCCTCTTCGACACTCGGCGCCTGGCGTGGCGAATCGACATCGGAGCGAAGCATGTCGGCGATCTTCTCGCAGCCCGGCTCGTTTTCGATCACGAGCTGCGTGAGATCATCAACTCGATCCCTGAGCAGGCTGTCTGTCGCACGCGAAAGTGAAGCAGCACGCTGAGTGACATCGTCGACGGCTGCACGAACTTGCGCTGCATCTTCTGTTTCAATCAGCAGCTGCATCAGCGCAACTGCAGGCGAGAGCGATCCTTCGAGACACCGCTTGAGGATGTTTCGATGCTCAGCAGGCTCGATTCCCGCTGTGAGCCTGTCAACAGCTCCCGATTCAGGATCGTGGATCAATCCACCCACCCTGTCTCTGTCAGCTTTGCCCAGCCATGGTCGATCAGTCGCACGCCAATGTCGTTACGGTATCGCGCATTCGGGATAACAACCTTGTCGACTCGCTCGTAAACCGTGTGGCGTGCCTCCTCTATGGTAGTGCCGACGCCCGTTACTACCATTGTATAGCCTACCATCCCTGCCGTTTGAAGCTCGCCGTCCTTCATCGTGACCTCGCCAAAGTGAAGCTCACTCTTGTCCTGCTCGGTCATGGTTTCCCGAAAGCAGATTGGCGTTCCGCGGCTCAGTCGATCATAACCGTCAGGATATGGAAACGGCGGTACTGTAAGTACCACGCCAACGGAGAATCCGTCTCTGGTTCTGATCGAAGTGGAATCGCGCTTAGTCAGGGTTGAGAGAACCGTTGCCCAGTCATCGACATGCAATGAATCGAGAATCGCAAAGCCGGGATATCCAAAGCGACATGTCAGCTCGAGCGGCCATACACCTCGTTCGTTCACGATCGTATTGAGATTGATGTAACCGCAGTAACCTGATTCACGCAGCAACGGCGCCAATTTCGCGAGCGTGCGCTCGAACATTCGCTCGGCACCACGATACGTCACGACAGTTCCCATCTCTCCCGTCAGCTCACCGATGTCTCCTGGAAAGAAGCGCTTGTGCTCCCAGTCGAGATTTGGCGGATTGAGAAATTGTTCTCCGTTGAAGAATGCGCCGACACCTGTCTCAACTCCGTCGACGAATTCCATCAGTACGAAAGTGGGCTGCCCGCCTTTGCCCCAGCGATCTTTCATCGCCCTGAGCAGCGCAATGACATCATCACCGCTGTCCATCTGTCCTACATAGTTTCGCGTCGACGCCCAGCCTGAGCCGCTCAGCTTGAAGACGTAACGCCCTGGACTCGAGCGAAGAAATTCAATCGCATCGTCGAACGAATCGAACTCGCGAGAGCACGCTGTATTGAATCCGTATTCACTGAAAACTTCCTGCCCATACGCGCGATCGCTTTCGAGTTTGTCGCCCAGGGCGCTTCCACCGACGACGTTAAAGCCTTGTTGACGGAGGTGGTCCTGAACTTTGCCCGCGTTGGCTGCCTCGAAGACAATTATTCCATCAGCGCCGGCTTCTTGTATCCATTTGAGGGATGAATGCCATTCGGGAACGAAGTCGATCATTCCCTGCATCACATCACATGAGTCATCGTCCGACATGTGAACGCGCACTTCGTGACCGGCGTTCCTGAGCCGCAGGTACATGTCTCCCAGGTCGTTCGTGTCGCCAATCCCCAGAAATCTCACGCCGAAATTCCGGTGCCTCGCCTGGTGCCGTGAAGAAATGCACGCATTCTGAGCTCATCCCAGCGATCGAGTATCCATGCGCGAACAGGTATTGGTGAGTCCAGATTAACAAGTGACGACAACCCCTCACGTGCGAACCGTTCGCAGATCTTTTCAACTGCACGTGGCACTTGAGGGTCAGGTCGCTTGTTTCGCGAAAAATCCCCAGCCATCAGCAGGTACGCGAATTGTGCTGAACCATCCGGTGCAACAGCCTGCACAGTATCACCGAGCTCGCTCAGGTAGGCGTGCGGCAGAGAGCGCAGGTAGTCATGCACCGACCCCGAGTATTCACCGTCTGCTATTACCACGATGTTGAGCGAGTTCAGTGAAAAGCCGGCATCGAGCGCCGCTGTCAGAACTTTCGCTGGATCAGAGAGACTGCACCATGACAGGCTCATTGCTTTGGGGCGAATGTCTGCCGCAAGCTCGATGGCGCGCATCAGATGCGCAGTACCATCAGGCCCCGCTCCCGCCTCGATCATGAGCTTTTCCTCGTCTCGCTCTGGTATATACGGCGGGTTGCAAATGATGAGATCCGGCGAGTAATCGCGCAGCGCACTGACGGTTGCGTCCGACCAGAGGTCAGCACACTCGAACCGCGCGCGCCGGCCCAGTCCCAGCAGTCTCGCATTTTTCTGTGCTGTCTCGACAGCGGCTGGATCGACGTCGAAGCCTGTCAGTCTGCTTGCTCCTTCGAGCGTGAGCAGATGCAGTCCGACAAGGCCACTCCCCGTTGTCAGCTCGGCGATTCGAATCGTGTGTCTCGACCACGCGGGCGGCTTGTGGTTACTGCGTGCGGTGGATAGCGCTGCTTCAGATGCACACGTGCAGAGCAGCGTATCCTCCGGTGAAAAGAACGCAGTGAACCTGAACGGCGGTACGAACGGGTGCAGCCGGGCTGCTTCGTCTATGAACGAAGGAAGAATCTTGCTGGCCGTTTCAGGTCGTCCGAAGCGGTGTGGATGCGACTCGGTCAGTTTGTTCAGGGGCTCGCCTCTTGCATTCGGGCACACATATGAATGCAAGCGCCGCACCGTTGCAGACTGACATTCAGCGGGAGATCCTCAGTACTATAGAGTTGCCGACGATTGCGTTGCTGCCGGACACCACGTCGACCGGGGCACGCGAAGACGACCTTGCTGCGATCTTGAACCGGCTGCTGCAGGAGAAGGATCTCGACAAAAGACTCGAGGCCGACATCGGACGTGAGGAACGGCTCATCACTTCCGCGCGTACTCTCGCAAAGCGAGCGTATCCTTCAAAACGCACAACCGACAGACAGACAGCATCGTGGATCGAACACGATGCGCGTGACGAGCTTCATCGCGCGCTGACAGTTCTCTATCAGCAGCATGTGCGACTCCCTGTGGACGTATCGCTTGCCAATCAATTCCACCCGCTTCCCTGCACTCTGATGCGAATTCTCGAGCGGCCGTGGGAAGATGACATGCTTAGGCGCGTGAAAGCTTCTCATGACGTATCGGAGAAAGCTCTTCCTTCTGACGCGAGTGAGTTCGCGCAATGGTTTCGCGACACCGCCTTCAATCATCCCTTGTATGAGCATGACCTTTACACGTTCATTGCGTCTGAAGCAACGCGTTCACAGCTCGAGTGGTTTTTCCAGATGGAATGCGCCGGAGAGGCAGCGTTCGACGATCTCGTCGCGCTTGGTCAGGTAGGAACGAGAGGCGAAGTGAAGATGGAAATGGCCTCGAACTACTGGGACGAGATGGGAAAGGGAAAGCCACATGCGGTTCACACTCATCTCTTTCACAAGCTGATCGAGGGCCTGCAGCTGAAAGCCCCTCCCGCTTCTCAACTCCCATGGCAGGTTCTCGCTGGTGTGAACGTGATGCTGTGGAGCTGCATCCCGCGCCGCAACGCCTTCCGCGCTCAGGGCACACTCGGCGCCGTCGAGCTGCTCGCGCCACAGCGATGCACACGCGTTGTGCACGGCGCACTGCGTGTGGGAATGAAAAAGAAAACCGTAGTCTATTATGCTGCCCACGCCATTATCGACATCGGTCATGCCGAGGGGTGGCTGGATCATGTGGTGACGCCGCAAGTCGCTTTGCATCCTTCCTCACGCGTTGGTATCGCTGAAGGTCTCATCGCGCGCGCTGACGCAAGTCTCGACTATTTCGACTATTGCCTCGCTGCTGCCCGGAATCTTGCGTCATAGTTCCGGGTTTACTGTCAACAACTTTTCCAGAGGAGTGGTTTCGTCATGGCAGCACGAAAAAAATCCGGTGGAAGAAAAAAGTATGGTAAAGCCGCA
>DASROK010000370.1:0-4337 GCA_035646915.1 Gemmatimonadaceae bacterium | reverse complement strand
CCCGGGAAGTACGCTGATTTCGTGATCCTGGATCGTGACATCATGACGATTCCAGTGACGGAAATACTCGAGACGACTGTGCTGTCGACGTGGATCGGCGGAAAACCGGTTTACGAGCGCCGTTAGTCAGAGCTCTGTAGTTCCGTTTTTGTCAGCATTCAGTATTCAGCATTCCTTTTGGCATGTCCGTTGCCCTGCTACATCGCATTTGAACGAGAAGAAACCCGAATGATTCAGCGTCTGTCTGGCGCCGCAGTTTTACTGTTTGTCGCAGTACTCAGCTCCTGCTCAACCGACAAGAAAGCCGACGCCGCCCAGCCGCCGAAAGCGAAAGAGGGTAGCGTTGCTCCGCGGCCGACAGTTATCTCCGTTCCGTCATCGCCATATCGCGCAATGAATGTCAGTGGCGGTGTGCGGTTGACGGGCACAATCGATTTCGATGGTGCCCTGCCTGCTGACACCGTCATTCAGCTTCCGCCTGAAGCGCAGGGGTGCGGGCAGCGAATAACTGATCATCGCGTCGAGCACACCGGAACTCATATTGGTGGAGCGATTGTGTGGCTGACCGATATCCGCAGCGGCAAGCCGCTTCCACTCGCTCGCCGCTTCGAGCTCGCAAATGAAGACTGCACGCTGACGCCCGAGGTTCAGGCGGTGGTTTCTCCGGCAACTCTGAACGTTGTCAGCGCTGATGTCGCTCTGCATCGGGACCACATCATCAATGTTGGAACCGGAGAGCTCGAGGCTCTTGCGCCATTCAACGACAATGGAGAGGTAGTTCCTTTCGACAGGCTGCTGACGGGAACCGAGCAGCTGGAGATCACGTGCGAGCTGCATCCATGGGCAAAGGCGCACATTCTGGTTTTCGATCATCCTTATTTCGCGACGTCCGAAAAAACGGGTGCGTTCGCGATCGATGACATTCCGCCCGGCACTTACCACGTGAAGGCGTGGCACCCTTTGCTGGGGGTCGCGGAGCAAGTAGTGACCATTACGGCAGGCAGCGCTCCGGCTGTCGCTCTGAAACTTGGTACCGCAGCTGCTCCGGCTGATTCAGCGAAAGCAACAACTACGCGTTAGGCAGGAAGACAAGGAAGAATTGGAAGACGTATTTCTTCCAGGTCTTCCTGTTCTTCCTCGTCTTCCTGCCTATCCGTAGTTGCAGCTATCGCGTGAAGAAGGAAAGTCCCGCGAGCAAACCGATTTCCGTGAAATCATCGTCGCCAAAATGCTGCGCGATGTTCGCCTCGAAGCGCGACGAGAGACGACTCACGATCGGGAACTTGTAACCGGCCCCGATACCGATCAATCCTGAGTTCGAATCAGGCGCATCCTCCTTGTTGACGCCAGAGAATCCGATAAATGGTCGCACATACATTCCGGCGCGCTGATAAGCTCCGGGATATCGGCTCGTTCCGAGATGATACAAAAGCCCCAACTCCGCGCGATAATCAGAGGTTGTATTACCGTCGGTGTGGATGGAGATACCAATTTTAGGCTCGAGTGATGTCCGAGATGAAAGGGGAAATCCAGCGCGGAATGTCTGAACGGGAATACCGATGTCGGTACCTCGGTCATCTCCTATTCCGATCGTAATGCCCGCATCGATTCCAAGCTCGATCGGACGCGCGTCCTGAGCGCGAGCAGATCCATTTGCGATCGCGAGTGCAGCTGCCAAAATCACTTTTCTCATATGACTCGTGGTTAAGGACGCGAAATTCACGGCTACATCCGTGCCTGAAACACGTCCTCATCACGAAATTGTCCGCGATACAAGCGCGAATACACTCCTTCAGCGGCTAACAGATCTGAATGACGGCCCTCTTCCACAACGCGGCCGCGATCGATCACTACGACGCGATCCGCCCGCTGAACCGTGCTCAGCCTGTGCGCGATGATCAATGTGGATCGCCCCTGTAACAGCTCCTCCATGGCTTCCTCGACAAGCCGCTCGCTTTCACTGTCGAGACTCGAGGTCGCTTCATCGAGTATCACAATCGCAGGGTTCTTGAGAAACACTCGCGCGATTGCGAGGCGCTGCCGCTGCCCGCCTGAGAGCTTGACCCCGCGTTCGCCAACGAGCGTATCGAATCCTTCGACAAGACGGTCGATGAACTCTGTCGCATGTGCGGCCTCAGCAGCACGACGAATGTCTTCCTCTGATGCCGCGTTGCCGTCGTCAGTCAATGCAAACGCGATGTTTTCGCGCACAGTTCCGCTGAACAGCGCGGGTTCCTGAGGAACCATTCCGATGGCTCCGCGCAGATCCTCCAGTGCGAGCTCGCGCACGTCGTGCCCGTCGACTCTAATCGCTCCGCTCGTCACATCCCAGAATCTCGGGATCAATGACGCAACGGTAGTCTTGCCGGCACCGCTTGGGCCAACGAGGGCCACCACTTCACCGGGCGCAATGTGCAATGAGAGATCGGAGATCACCTCTGGAAGCCCATTGCCATAGGCAAACGTGACATTGTCGAGCTCGACTTCCCCTCGAGCAGGCTTCGGAAGCCTCACCGGATTTTCCGGATTCGCTATGTCCGGGTCAGTCTCCAGCAGATCGAAAGTGCGGCGTGCGGCTCCCACCGCTTCCTGATAAACACCGAACAGCGATCCGAGCGATCCCACCGCGCCGGCGACGTACATCGCGTAAAGCAGAAATGAGACAAGAGCGCCTGCCGTGAGAGTTCCATCGAGAACCAGCCGTCCGCCCTGCCACAGGACAGCGACGACTCCGCCGAATGCGCAGAACGTGAGAATGCCGAAGAACGTCGCGCGAATTATCGAGCGATCCATCGCCGCCGCAATCACGTGCGCCATGTGCGCGGTGTATCGGCGTGTCTCTTCGTTCTCGCGCGTAAAGCTCTGCACCGTTCTGATCTGCGAGAACGCCTCCTCGGCCGTACCGGTTGCTTCTGCTATGCGATCCTGCACTCCCGTGCTCGCGCGGCGAAGCTGGCGCCCGAAGTAAAGCGCTGCACCGATCACGACGGGAACAACTGCAAGCGTTGTAAGTGCAAGTCGCGGATGCGTCATTGTGAGCAGCACAACGCCACCGATGAGAAACAGCGATTGTCTTGCAAGCTCGGAGAGATTGTAGCTGAGCACCGTCTGCAAAACGGTGGTGTCCGCAGAAAGTCGGCTGGTCAGCTCACCCGTTCTGCGCTCCGTAAAAAATCCGGGAGACAGCCGGATGAGATGCGCGAACAAGTCGCGCCTCAGTGTGGCGACAATCCGCTCGGACGTGATTGTGAGGAGATAAACCTGCGAGAAGTTGAGCGCGGCCTGAATCGCAAAAAGACCAATCAGCCCGATCGCGATTCTGTCGAGAAGATCCGAGTCGTGAAGAACGAATGCTGCGTCCAGCAGGCGCCGCACTATTTGCGGAAACGCGAGCCCGATTCCAACGCTGAAAATGAGACACACTACTGCGCCGGCAATGCTCGATGCGTGCGGACGAACACGCGGAAGCAGCTGCCCCAGCGGCTTGGGAGAAGGAATCTTCCGGGCCGGCTTATCCTCCATCAGATCCCGACTTTTCTATCGACAGCCATCGCAACGAACAAAAGCGCGAGATACAGAAGCGAATACTTGTAAACCCACCATGCTGGCGCAGTCCAGTCCTTTGCGGCCCGCATTCTTACAATGCCGAAGAGAAGCACAAGGCCAAGGACAGTCGCAGAGGCGAGATAGATGATTCCGAATGCGCCGAATGCGAACGGCATGACAGACAGGCCGAGCAGAATCAGCGTGTACCAGAACATCTGGCCCATTGTCTCGCGTTCTCCCCATACGAGCGGTGCCATCGGAACACCCGCCTTCGAGTAATCACGCTGCTTGAGAAGTGCGAGTGCCCAGAAATGCGGCGGCGTCCAGTAGAAGATGATCAGAAAAAGATAGACCGCAACGAGATCGATTCCTCCCGTGACAGCAGCCCATCCAACGAGCGGAGGAAACGCGCCGGCTGCGCCGCCGATCACGATGTTCTGCGGTGTCGTGCGCTTGAGCCAGCGTGTGTAGACAAACACATAGAAATAAAAACCGGCGAGCGCGAGCGCTGCCGAGACAACGTTCACAAAGTACGCAAAGAGAAAAGTGGCAGCGGTTGCGAGGGCAACGCCGAACGCAAGCACTGACGTCGGGCTCATCCGGCCGCTGGGGATAGGACGAAGCCGCGTTCGCGCCATTCGATCATCGATGTCGCGGTCCATGTACATGTTGACCGCGTTCGCGCCGCCGGCCATCAGGTATCCGCCGACGAGAACGATGAGAACGAGGTCCCAGCTCGGACTTCCTGCGACAAACATCGGCGCCACGGTCGTCACCAGGAGCAGAGAAAT
>DASROK010000369.1:0-4345 GCA_035646915.1 Gemmatimonadaceae bacterium | reverse complement strand
ACTCAAGGCAATGCTTGCGTAACTGCGAGAATACCAGCCCGCCAGCATGAGAAATCCGAGGTATCCGAAGATCACACCACTTGCTCCGATGTGAACCGAGCCTGGCGCGCCGAACAACCACGCCGTTATGCCGGAGGCAAGCATCGCATAAACGGTGACCGGCAGGAAATGATTCCGGTCGCGCAGCATCACTAACCAACCCAGAAACAGGAACGAAATGGTGTTGCTGACAAGATGCGCCACACTTCCATGGAGAAACGGCGCCAGAAAAATTCCGCGCAATCCAATCGCGGTACGCGGAATGATTCCGAGCACCAGGAGATGTCCTCCCGAAACCACGCTCGCGAAGAACACCATCCACATGAGCGCGATGGCTCCGCCAAGCACAGTTACCTGCGCCTTTGCGGTTTGGCTGAGCGTTCGTCGTGAAATGGTCAAATCGTCGCGCATTACACTTGATACTACTTCAAGAGCTGCACGGAAGATTCAAAGGACCTAAGGCGCGGGGACGGGCGGCGGCAGCGCATCTGCGAATCGCCATGGCGCCGGGCCATCACGAGTCAGCGCAAGATTTTCCAGCCGCGCCCGCACCATTGCAATCGGCATCGGCCCACCCTGCAACACAGCATCGTGAAACGCGCGGTCCGCCATCTTTCCTGAATCGACCAGCTCCTTGTGCAGCGCGCGCAGCTCCAGTCCGCCAATCATGTAGCCAATCTGGTACAACGGCGGATAACTGCCGTTGAACGAGCGTCGTACTTCTGCTTCGGCATTCGCACGCTCGAAGTCCACCGTGTCTACGAGAAAATTCACCGCCTGCTCGGGCGACATTTTCCCGAGATGGAAATTCAATGAGAAAATGATTCTGGCGCTTCGATGCATCCTCCAGAAAAGCGCACCGACGCGATCCTCAGGCGTTGCCTGAAAACCGTGGTCCCACAAAAACATTTCCCAATACAAAGATTGTCCTTCACTCCAGAACGGTGTGCTGAACAAGCGCCGATGCGAGTTGTAACGCGCCGAAATGAATCCCTGTAAATGATGTCCCGGGTTGAGCTCGTGAAAAACTGTTGCGTGGGAGAAATGCGGATTATTTCCGCGCAAGCTCATCAGCTTTTCTTCCTCCGTCATGTCCGCTGTCGGATACGACACGAGAATGGACTCGCCGCCGAGGAAGAACGGTGCAACACGCTGACGCTCGGGACTCATCATCTCCATTCGCCAGTCTTCGCGGGCAAGCTGAGGAATTGTCACCCAGTCATGCTGATCGAAAAATGCTTCCGCCTGACGTGCAAGATCTCGAATCAGATCGGGTTGTTTTCCCGGCTCGACATACGTGTTCTTCACCTTCTCGACCGCCGCTTTCCAGTTATCACCAAATCCCATCGCGCGCGCCGCTTTCTTCATTTCGCTCAGGCTGAACGCGTATTCCTTCTCGGCGATCGCGATCAATTCCTGCGGCGTGTACGGAATCATCTCGTATCTGAGATCTTCCTTCAGTCCTTCGGCGCTGATCGGATCTCCGATGATCGGGCCTTCATTCGCGCCCGTCGAGTCTCCTGTTGACGGCTTGAACCCGACGATCTTCTCACGCAGCGATTTTGCATAGCGCTTCAGCGCATCATCGAGCTTCTTGTATGGGTTTTTGTTCCACCAGGTGAACGTCGGATCGTAACCATCGTAGTACTTGTACCACGCACCGAGCGTCGTGCGGAGATCGTCGATGTCGTCCGCCGAACGATTCGCAACGGTTTTCGAGATTTTTGCGCGGGCGGACGAGTCGCGTGGTGGTGATTCGATTTTCGATCGCAGGCTGTCAACCTGCACGGCAACGGATGCAAGAGTGCTTGACGCCGCTCGCGAGTCGATTGACGCGAGATTCCGCCGCGTGTCCTGGAGTGCGAGGAGCCGGTCAGCGAACGGGACGAGTGACGACATCTCGGTCCGCTGTATGTCGCGACGATCGATTAACGCAAGCTCATGCGTGAGATAGTTGTGCAGAAGGACATAATCGACTTTGCCTTCCTGGCTGAGCTTGTCGAAGTCGATTTCGGCGAGGCGTTTCTGCCACGTCGAGTAGAATTCGCGCATTCTGCGTCGCTGCGCCGGAGAGTCATCCGCATCATAGCGGCGGCTCAGTGAATTGAGGTCAGTGTTGAACCGGCTGACTATGCCGGCGAGCTCGCTCGCTGGCGCGCCGACGAGAGACGTCAGCTTGGGAACACCGCTCGAGTCGGGCACTGGAGCTTGCGCGCGAAGCGATGTCGCGCACGCGCACGAAATGAAGGCGGCCAGTAGGAGCTTCATGGCCGCTAATGTATGGACGGGGCATGCGACCGGCTAGAAAGCCGGAGATGCATACCAGAGTACGGCGAAGAAGTGACATGCGCTTCCCGCTGCAACGAAACAATGCCAGATCGTATGACCATACTTCAAACGTCCATCGGTCGCGTAAAACACCACGCCGATGGTGTAGCAAAGTCCCCCCGCAAGTAACCAGAGAAGTCCAGCCAGTGCTACATGCTGGATCATCGGTCGCAGTGCAAGCACAATCAGCCAACCCATACCCAGATAAAACGCAGTCGAGATTCGCGGATAACGAAATCCGTACACGGATTTGGCGATGATGCCAAGTATCGCGAGCGCCCAGATCGTTACGAGAATTGCCCAGCCGACGGGCCCACGCAGTGGGCCGAGCGTGAATGGCGTATACGTGCCTGCGATGAGCAGATAAATCGCGCCATGATCGATCGCTCGCAGCACTTTCTTTCTTGGTGATTGCGGCGTCGCGTGATAAATCGTCGACGCGAAATACAGAAAAATGAGGGTCACGCCAAAGACAGCGACGCCTATCAGCTGTAACCGATCACGATGCGCGCTCGGCGTGAGCACCAGAATGGCGAATGCCACAAACGACGCAACGAGCCCCGCGCCATGAGTTATCGAGTTGGCAATTTCCTCGCCGAGGGACTGCGTCCGGCGATTCGATGAGAGGCCGACAGTTTTCACTTACATACAATAACACGTTACGTCGTCACGACCGCGCCATCTCTATCCATCGATCAGTATTTACACCCCGGAATATCAGCCAGAGAGTAAGTGTCACTTCACCAAGTGAGCCGGCCAGGATCCACGGCTTGAGCATCGCAACAAACGGCGGAGACAGGAACGTGAGTCCCTCGATGCCGGCGATCATCAGCAGAATACCCAGTATCGGAGGCAGAAATGTCGACTTGTAGGCGAGCCATCCGACAATCGACATGTAAAATCCGAAAAACACGAAGCTCATGTTGAAGCACTCGGTGAACAATCTCAGGAACATGTAGCTCTGCGCCTGTACCTGTATCGTGCTGAACGCATTCGCAAACTGCCCGGTAAGGATCAACGACGGGGCGGCATAGAAGGCCGCGCTTACCGCAACGATTGCGCAGCCGATGATGCTGAAGAACGCCGCCATCACGGAAAGGTTCTTGTTCACTGGCCTGAACAGTTGATAAAAAAGCGCGGTCACCGCGATATACGTCGCGGCCATCAGGATAAAGCCGGCGAAACCGGTCCAGTATAGAGATGGGTGCGCAATGATGTTCGCAGCGGTCGCAGCTGCATTACCCGCAACGAACAACCTGGTGCTCGGCCCCACCGCAATGCCTCCCGCGAGAAAATTCGAGAGGTAGAACAGTCCCGCAATTCTTGCCGGCGGGCGGTTTTCTGTTGTCATCGAATCCATCGAAATTCCCTGTCGTTTGATTCCAGCTACGCTACGCGGGAAAGAATTCGGCGGACATGACGCTCAGTACCAAAGACTTGACTCGAAGTAGCGTCGGCCAAGATTTCCAAATCATCATGATGCGACGCGCGAGCACCCAATCGACCCACACCGTTTCCGCCAATGTGATGCGCGTTCTCCTCGAGTTCGCTGTCGCCCGCGGCGCGTCTCGATGGGCGTTGGCGGAAAAAGCCGGAGTCGATCTCGTCGATCTTCAGAACAACGACAATCGCATTCCGTTCGAGAGTTATGTCGCTCTGATGCGCGGCGGACAGCAGATGTGCAAGGATCCCGCGCTTGCACTCCATTTTGGTGAAGCTGTTGATCCTTCCGCTCTCACGTTTACGTCGAGTCTCGGCGCATCCGAGATCACGATGGACGAATGCATCGCGCTAATGAATCACTACTCGGCGCTAACTGTCGAAGTGGATTGCGATGGCGACCGACTGGCTCTTGAGCGCCAGGGTGGTCAGATGTGGATCATCGACCAGCGCAAGAATCCTAATGAGTTTCCGGAGCTGACTGAATCGATGTTCGCTCGCGTAGTGACCACCGGACAGCGGATGTTTGGCGCAAGAC
>DASROK010000368.1:0-3424 GCA_035646915.1 Gemmatimonadaceae bacterium | reverse complement strand
CGACGCACTCACCAGGGCGTCCACCGAGCCAAAACCATTCGTCGCGAGGCCGCGGAACAATCCAATGCCGAGGTCGGCGGTGATGAACCCGACTGGCTTCGTATCGATCGTGTATGTGTCTGTCCGCGCGCCGCGAGTGTTCGGCACGACTTTATCCACTTCGGGAAGCGATCCATTCAGCACGTTGCCTCGAATCCCGAATGAAAAGTGACCAAGCCCGCCGAGCGTGCCGGCAATTCCCTGAGTTGGATTTCCGCCGGCGAGCACGGCGCCAAGCTGCGGCGACATATAATGAAAGAGATCTATCGCTTTCTGACACGCGTCCTGCGCAACCATCGTGTTGTCGGGAGTCCCACCCGGCGTAAGACTTCCCGGCGGACACTGCGAATCAACTTCCTGCGCGCTCGATGACGATGTGATTATTCCGAGTGCGGCCGCGGCTGCCGCAAAAAGCCGTGCTTTCATAATGTTCCGATTGTGGTCTCAAGAACGACGCATATCGCGTCCGGGCGGTCACCCGAAAACAAGAATCGGGACCGCAACAATGGAACCCTCGGCAGTTAAAGCGCGAAATTCTCGGGGTGCCTGCCTTTTATTCCGCGGTAGAGATTCTGAAGCGCATCGATATCGGCATCCGCGTTTCCCGTGGTTCGGAACGGACCAAGAATCCGGATGACTCTGTTGGCGAAGTCGAATGCGACAGGAACAATCGGCACCCTGGCGTTGTTTGCGACGTGATAAAAGCCAGTCTTCCACTCCGGCACGTACTTGCGCGTTCCTTCGGGCGCGAGGATCAGGATGAGCTTGTCAGAAGAATCGAATGCGTGGACTGCTGCTCTAACTCTGTCGCGACTGACTGAGCGCTCGACAGGAACACCTCCCAGCCACCGCATGAACGGCCCGAGTGGCCACCTGAAAATCGTATGCTTGCCGAGCCACGATGCGCGGAAGCTCAAGGCAAAGTATGCCCAGAGCCCTATGATGAAATCCCAGTTCGAGGTGTGCGGAGCGATGATCATCACGAACTTCGGCTCATCGGTCAGGGTGCCTTCGAACGTCCAGCCCATGAGCGTCATCATCGTGCGGCCGATCCAGCGCGTCAGCGCATTCCCGCGCGAGGGGATTCGTGGGCCAAGCGATGGAACGTACATGGCCCATGAATCTAGGACTAGGCGCTAGCTTCGCCTATCGCGTTTTGTGAGGAGAGAACAGGCTGCACTGAATGCCTTCGATCCGTCAGTGCCGGTCTTGATCCGGTCCCATGTCATGTACTGAATGTTCCGCGGACTGGGCGGGGTGCCTTCGCGCACTACCGATCCATTTGCCGAGTAGAAGGACTCGGCCAATCGCTTGATGCGCACAGGCGTGCAGCGGAGCAGCGATGACTGCGTCATCGACATGTAGGGCCGCTTGCTTTCGATCGCATGCAGCTTTGCATAATCCCAGCGAGTGCGCGTGAGATATGATCCGTCCGCATTTTTCTTCGCGTTTGCAGTATCGAGCGCGACGGTGACGTTGGAATTCTTGAGTATTACCGGCCACGGCGCCTGTGCCCCTGCAGTTGCGGACGCAGCGAGCAGTGCCGCTGAAATCAAAATCAATCTCATTCTCTATCCCTCTGTGCTCTGTTAACTCTTGCGTGGACGCGCTGTAAGTCGCGGCCCTCTGTTGTCTCCGAACCCGTGCCGTCAGGCCACGGGGAGAGTAAAATTGAACTCCGCCCCCCGGCCCGGCGGGCTCTCCGCCCAGATCCGGCCTCCATGAGCCTCGACGATTCCCTTTGCAATCGACAGTCCAAGACCGGTTCCGAGCTTTGCCGTGGACTTCGCCTGCCAGTATCTATCGAAGACGTGGTCGAGATGTTCCCTCGGAATCCCCGGTCCCGTGTCGGCGATGGTAAACCTCACTTCGCCGCTTTCCTCGGTAGCGCGAATCGTTATCGACCCGCCCTTTGGCGTGAACTTGATCGCATTGCCGATGAGATTCGTGAAAACCTGCAGAACGCGTTCGCGATCTGACGCGACTGAAGGCAATGGGTCGTTGAAGTCGGACGTGACCTTGATCTGTGCCGCGCTCGCAAGTGTCGTCGCGGAATCCATCACTTCATTCACCAGTGTCTTCACTTCAACGGCAACAGGATCGACAGCAAGACCACCGGCTTGAATCTTCGCAACGTCGAGCAGATCCTGGATCAGCCGGTTTGCGCGAGTCGCCGAGCGTTGTATCACCTCGAGCTGACGGCGAGCCTGCACCCGGCGATCGTTCGCTGGCGCAATCTCCAGCAGGAACGACGCAGCCATCGAGATTGTATGCACCGGATTTCTCAGGTCATGCGAGACGATCGCGACAAGATCGTCGCGCGCGCGCGTCGCGTCCTGGGCAGCGCGGAAAAGTCGCGCGTTTTCGAGCGCCACTGCGGCAAGCGATGAGAGCTGTGTAAGAATCGCCTTGTCAGCGTCGTCGAACTCCATGTTGTCCTTCTTGTCCCACAGCTGAATCGCGCCGAGTCTTTTGCCTGTTCGTCCGATCAGATCGACTGTGAGTGTGTTGGGCACATGGAACCCCGTCTTTCCAAGATCGACAGCATCAGGATTCTCGGCGAGCATTGCAAGAATCTCCGGAGTGATTCCCGGCATCTCGTCGCGCGTGGCATCGGCCCAGGACGTGAGCTCCTGATCTTCCTCTGACGGAGCAGATGCGCGCCACATCGCCGTCTGCGCTTCGAGCGAGCCGCTCGATGCAGTCGTGTCGACATCGAGACGCGTTTCAGCATACCGCGCATTCAGAATGCGCCTGGCATTCTCGGTGGTGGACTGAAGCATGGCGTCTACCGCCAGCGTCGAGTTGATGTCGATCGCCGCCTGTGCGACAGCGCCAAGCTGATCAGCATACCGCCGCAGATCACCTTCAGCCCTGCTCGCTTCGATTTCAGCCTGATGAATTCTCAATACTCCGCGAAGACTCACTGCAAGCCGCTCCGGTGTGAGCGAGCTTTTCGGTATGTAGTCGGCAGCGCCTGCCTTCATGAGCTCCACTGCGGTCTGCTCGTCGCCAAACCCCGTCAGCATGATGAACGGAACAAGGATTCCCTTGTCGCGCGCGAGTCGCACAACGTCGAGTCCGTCGCTCCCGGGCATGCGATAGTCGAGGAGCGTGCAGTCGAAGTGCTCCTTCGCGAGGCGTGAAAGCGCGCTCTCCGCATTCTCGGCCTCGGTGACGCTCGCTTCGAGACCCGATGCTTTCAGCGCACGTCGCACCGCCATGCGATCGACGTCGTCATCGTCTACGACAAGAATCTTCAGCCCTCTTTCTGCCATGCTCTAGGGCATCTCCACCAGTGTCCAGTATTTATTCAGCGTCGTCATTCGCTCGCAGAAATTACTGAACGTCACAGGCTTCAGCAGATATCCTGCGACGTTGAGAT
>DASROK010000367.1:0-4452 GCA_035646915.1 Gemmatimonadaceae bacterium | reverse complement strand
ACCTGAATCCCGTGCTGGTTCACGAGAAGGGGGCAACGATTGTGGATGCCCGAATCAGGATTGCCGCGGCGCCTGGTACAACCAGGGCATGAGACCTCACGAACGGAGACAATGATGTCACCACAGTCAGTCGACCCGCATTTTCGCGACCTGTCTCAGGACGAAATCATCGCTGTCCTGAAGCGAAATCAGGTTGGGCGACTTGCTTACTCGTTCCACGACCTGGTCGACATTCGTCCCATTCATTACGTCTACGACGACAACTGGCTTTTCGGGCGCACCTCCCCGGGCGACAAGCTGATAACGCTGACCCACAACCAGTGGATGGTGTTCGAGGTAGATGAGATCGAAGGCCCGCTCGACTGGGTGAGCGTCATTGCCCGCGGATCATTCTACAAGACAGATCCGGGAGGTTCCGACAGCCAGGTGAAGTTTCACGAAAGAGCAGTATCCCGAATCAGAAAACTGAATCCGGTAGCGTTCACTGACAGTGATCCGACGAGGTTCCGAACTGAAGTTTTTGCAATCAGCATCGACTCGCTTTCAGGCAGGTCATGCTCGACGAAAGGCTGACGCAGCTGGATGTAGGAGTTTTCCTCAGATATTTCCTCCCTTTCCCTGCTGACTTCAGGTCCCCGCAGATCTATCATCCACGATGACTGGATCACATCAGCGGGGAGGATACATGCTTTGCGCGAAGGACATCATGACTCGCAGCGTTTCGACGCTTCAGCCCGAAGCGACGATTCGCGAAGCCATGGAGATGCTGGACACGAGTCACTGGAGCGGCGCTCCTGTCGTGAGCGGGGGAAAGGTCGTTGGCGTGATCTCGATGTCGGATGTCGCAGACGTCCTGGTGAATGTCCCGGAACCCGTAACCATCGATGGCGACAGCCTTCTCGACGAGCGCACTGTTGCCGAGGCGATGAGTCGTGACGTTGTCAGCGTGCTGCCGGAAACCCCGGTCAGAACGCTTGCCAGAATCATGCGGGAGCGTGCGATTCACCGGATCCTTGTAATGGAGGACGGGCGGCTGCACGGCATTGTCTCGGCAATGGACATCGTACGCGCTGTCGGCGAGAAAGGAATTGCCGGCCACACGGGCGTGACTGTAGCTCCATGGTGCGACGCGCCTTCTCCCTGGATCACTGTGTAGCTCGTCGGCTACAGCAGCACGCTGAAATAACAGAATGCTGAATGCTGACAACGCCTTTTGTCAGCATTCAGCATTCCTTTTCTTATCCCTGAGACAGCGCCTGATAAAGTGGAATCAGCAGCCCGAGGAACCACACAATCCCGGCTGCAATTGCTGCTCTGGACCGGGGAACTCGAGCAACTACCGAAATTCCAATTGCGATCAGGACAGTCACCCAGATCGTAAACAGGTCGAGTCCACCGAGTATTGTCTGCAGCACCGGGTTCGAATGCGCATCCAGAAACCGTGCCGGTCCGAGCTGCACGCTGAATCGCGACGTGATCGATTCGGGCGACAGCAGCAGTCCCTGAACAGCGTTGATGATCATCTCGATCACACGCGGAAATTGCGAGTAGGTCGCAATCATCATTGCAGCGGCGAATGCAACGCTTGCACTGATGGCCTTGCTCGCCAGCCACAAAAGAACCGCTGTGATGAGAATTCCTATCGGCATGAACAGCACGTAGCCGATCACCGCGAACTTTTCCATCATTCCCTGCTGCGCGGCAATCTGATCGGCGGTGATGTTCGGGTTCTTCGCCGCCATCGCTGCGGCCGCCTTGGCCATTTCCGCGTCCATGATCGGCGCAATGCCATTGTGCAGCGCGAAGAACAAAACGCCGCTCAGAACAACCAGTGCCAGGAGAGCCAGGCCGAACTTTCCGTCACGCCGCCGCTCGAACACCTGCGACGGCTGCATGAAGATGTCGATGAAATCTTCCCAGAGCCCTGCCTTGCTGGGCGTGGGGTTCGCAGCCGCGTCAGTCATCCAGGCTCCTTTTGAATTCGCCTGAAGCTACAACGCCTATTCGAGGACCGCGAGCATCACTACAAAGGCGACAAGAGCAGCAACTCGCAAAAACAGAATTTTCATTTCGGCGGCGGGACGACAAGGACAGCGCAATTCGCATTGCGCACGATTCCCGTCGAAACACTGCCGAGCAGGAATCTCTCCAGACGCCCGTGTCCGTGGGATCCTGTGGTGATGAGATCAGCGCCGACTCGCTCCGCAAACTGAACCACCGCTGATGCCGGGCGTCCGTTGAGCACGACAGTCTCGATGTGAATCGCGCCGTGGTCGCCGAGGTCTGCGATCAACCTTCGAAAACCGGATACGAGATCCACCGGCAGCCCCGTCTGCTTCGGCGGCGCGAAACCTTGCGGCACAAGCACTGGCGGAGGCTCGACAAAAACGAGATAAAGCGCACCGGATCCATTCATCAGCCTGAGGACTGACCTGGCGGCAAGGATGCTCGACGGCGAGAAGTCGACGGCGGCTACCACAGTGCGCGCGATCTCCAGGTCGGAATCCACAGCAAGAACAGGAATCGCACTCATTCGCATGACCTGGAGAACCGTCTCGCCTCCCAGCACCCGGTCCATCATGGCATGCTGTCGACGGCCAATCACGAGCAGGTCGGCGGCGCGATGTTCAGCGATGCGAGTAAGCTCAGGCGCAGGACGGCCACAAACGACTTCATGCGTCCAGTCATTCGCCGGCTCGAGAACGTTCACTATGTGCCTGAGCTCGGAGTCGCGAATGTCCATTCGCAGTGTGTTCACATCCCCTCCGGGTCCGGTCGCCGGAGAAATCGCGTTGGACGCGGGGAACGGCGAGAGCACCGTCACCGCGTGAAGGGGGCACCGGCGCCGGCGCGCGAAAGCGGCCGCACTGTTCAGGGCAGCGACTGATTCTCTCGACCCGTCGACACCAACGACAACACCGCAGGGAACGGGATTCTCGTATTCCCAGCAAAGGTCGGAATCGACTCGCGGAAGCGCGGTTGCTGCGATCATTGGGGCCTCAGTCAGATTGTCCTTCAATCTGCCCGCACGTGTGCGCGCCGACCGTCATCCGATGCCGGAAAGCCTGTGGGGTGCCTCTTGTCAGGCTGTAGTCCTTCTCCCCACAAAGATTGGTCGAAACGTCCGACTGATTGACTTCCCCCGGTGAACGATCATTCATCACACTCGGAGTTCATTGGAGGCAGCATGTATCGCAATATCATGGTACCGGTAGACGGCTCGCCGTTCTCGAAGGAAGCGGTCCTCCAGGGACTTCGCATTGCTTCACAAAGCGGCGCCACCCTTCGGCTGGTTCGCGTTGGAACGTCATCGGTTCTCGCCGGAGGCCCTGAGGCATTTCCCCTGGAAAACGATACGCTCAGGCGCATCCAGGCTTCCGAGCTCGCCGCGCTCTATTCGATCGCTGCGGAGTGCAGGGCGCACAGCACCGTCACGGTAACCGCATCGGTTCAGTATGGACCAGTTGTCGATGCGCTGATCGGATATGCGCGGCGCCAGAAGGTCGACCTCATCGTGATGAGAAGCCATTCGAGAAAAGGTCTCGCACGCGTTTGGTTTGGAAGCGTTGCCGATGCGCTGATTCGCGAAAGCGGTATCCCTGTGCTCGTCGTCAAGGCTCCGTCAGTCGCAACCGCGCTGGAGAGCGGATTCCACTACAACAGGATCCTCGTTCCGCTGGACGGCTCACTTCTCGCCGAACAGAGCATCGAGCCGGCCATTTCTCTGGCGCGAATCGATGGAGCGGAGATCACTCTGTTAATGGTAGTGCCGCCTTCTATCTGGCCGTCGGGGGAGCTTGCTTCTTCCCTCGGAAATGCTGCCGCAAAAGACGTCTCAGCGGCAAATCGGTATCTCGAGTCGTGCCTCACTCCTTCACTTGACCGGTCGATTCGAATCACGCGAAAAGTCGTTGTCTCAAGCGACGTCCCGGGCGCGATCCTGGCCGCAGCGGAGAACACGGAAGCAGACCTCATTGCCATCGCTACTCACGGCCGCGGTGCTATCACCCGCGCTCGAGTTGGAAGTGTTGCAGACAAGGTTGTTCGCGAAGCGTCGGTATCGACCATGGTCGTGCGGCCGATACTTCAGATTCCCGATTTTAAGGCAGTCGCGTACGGAATGCTTGCAACGAGCGCCTGATTATTGAGCGAGGAGCCCGAGCTTCAGAGCAAAGGCGACATAGTCGGACCGGTGCGCCAATCCGAGCTTTTCGTTGATCCTCTGCTTATAGGTGTCGACTGTTTTCGGTGAGATGAAAAGCTTCTCGCCGATTTCGGGCGCGCTGAAGCCTCCCGCGACGTAGCGCAGCACATCACGCTCCCGCTCCGTGAGCTTCTCGTACTTCTCGCGCTCATCCGCATGCTCTGACTTGCGCTTTATCCCCTGGGCAAGAGCCCGTGCCGCGGTTGGCTGCATGTACATGTCGCCATGCGAGAGAGCGCGTACAGCAT
>DASROK010000366.1:0-9750 GCA_035646915.1 Gemmatimonadaceae bacterium | reverse complement strand
GAGCAGCGATCGGTGCGGTGCTCGGACAAATCCTTGGCCACAAGACAAAGTCGACAGTGATTGGAGCCGGTGCGGGTGCAGCGGCTGGAGCGGTGATCGCCAACCGAAACGCGGATTACGATGGATGCGTACCGGACGGCGGCAGAATCACGATCCGTTTGACCGAGCCGCTGACGATTCAGGCAACGGAGTAGATTAGGCGGCGTGAAGATTTATTTCGCGCTCGCTGCAGTGATTGGTGCAGCGGCATGCAAAAAGACTGACAGCGCTATCCGGCGGGAAGACACCAGTGTCATTCCGCCGGTTTCGGTTTCTGCCGATTCGGCTGCGACTGCAGTGAAAACCTGCGGAGTTACAGGGTTGCCTGTACTTACTGACGATGGGATCGGTGAGCTTAAGGAGGGCCGCAGCGTCGCGGACATCAAGGAGCTGTGCGAAATCGTCAGTGACTCCAGGCAGCAGGGGTCTGAAGGGATGATGGAACGCGTGCTCGTGGTTCGCGTCGGTTCAGAGACAGTGCAGGCTATTGTCGACAACGAGAAGATCTATCGGATTGTTGTTTCGAGCCCGCGCCTCCTGACCAGCGATTCTCTCGCTGTCGACACTCCACTTCACCGGATTGCGACTGCTCGTGGTGCCCGGTTCTTTCCCGGCGAGGACGGAGTTTACGGGTTCGTCGCCAATCATTGCGCGATGAGCTTCAGGTTTTCCATACCGTTGAGGCCGCCGCGCGGCGGTGACTGGACTGCGGCTCGAATCGATTCGGCACACGGGGATGCGGCGGTAGATCGCATTCTCATCACGAAATGCCGGCGCTAGAAAACGATCAGCAGCGCCTCTTTATTGGAATTCCAGTCTCTGAAAGCGCGAGAGTCGCGCTGTCTCGCCAGATCCCGTCGTTTCTGCCTGGGAAACCGTCACCGCTCGAGAACTGGCACTTCACTTTGAGATTCATCGGCAATGCTGATCCTGTGCAGCGCGAGAAGCTTATCGACAATCTTCGCGCGACCAGCTTTGGGCCCGCGTTCGAGATTGAATTCGAGACACTCGGCGCGTTCCCGAATCCTCGACGTTCGCGTGTTGTCTGGATAGGGGTTGGGCGCGGGCGTGAGTTTCTCGAGAAGATTGCAGAGAAGGCTGAAAGCGCTGTTGTGGAGGCAGGATTTCCGGCTGAGCCGAGAAAATTCAGCGCGCATCTTACCCTGTCACGTCTCAAGCATCCCGAGTCTATCGCAGAGTTCCTTTTAAAGGCGCAGAAGATGCACGCCGCGATGCAAGTGAAGGAGGTAATTCTCTACAGAAGCCAGATGGGAAGTGGCCACTCGCGATACACTGTCATCGCTCGCGTTCCTTTGGAACCAGAGAAGCGCGGTGCCAGGCAGTAGAGAACAACCACACAGCGTGGTAGTAGGTGTTAGAAGACCCACATGGGTTTCTAATACCTGATACCGCGCTGTGTGGTTGGTGGTCAGCCGTCAGTTGAAGAAGTACCGCGCGCCCAGCTGCGCCCGCCAGCGCGAGAACAAACCCGGATCGTCGATATAAGTCTTGTCCGGACCTGTGAAGTTGAACACCGGTGCGCCTGCTCCGTTGAAACGAACGAGAGTCAGCGGTGATGTCGCTGACGCGCTTGCGACTTTTCTCACACCCCAGTTCGAGTTAATGAGATTGCCGACATTCAACACGTCGAGTGTGATCTGGAAAGTGTGTTTGGTTCCTCCACGATCCATTGAGATATCCTGCAACAGCCGCATGTCTACATCGGAGTACCACGGATTCACCGCACCAAACCGCTCGGCGATTTCACCGCGGTGCTTGCTCAGGTACTTGTCCTGCTCGATGAACGCATTGAGCCGGGTCCATTGATCTGCCGCTGAGACCGTTCCCATCGGATCGAGAAGAATGTCGCTCTGATCCTTCGGAATGTAGATAAGATCGTTTCCTGGCTCGCGATCGCCATTCACGTCGCCGGAATAGATGAACGAGTAACGATTACCGCCATTGCCTGCGAATCGGTTGCCCTCAGCAACCTCAGCAAACAGCCCTAGCTGAGTCCTGTATCGGGGAGACCAGCTACGCGAGTAGGACGCGGTACCGACGATGCGATGCCTTTGTCCGAACTCGGACCAGCCGAGCTCAGGTTTGTTTGGATCGCCACTGGTAGGCTGGCTCGAAAACAGGACGCTGGCGATTTCCGTCGAGCGAAGAGTGTTCTTCGCGACGTTGAAGCTGTATCCCAGCGACGCGTCGATGTATCGTGCGAAAGTCTTTCGAAGCTGGCCGGTGATGTTGAAGTTGTATCCCTTGTCAGTGTTGTCGATCACGTAAATGCCACCGAAATAACCGGGATTGACCCCTTCACCATTGAAATAAGGTCGCCCATCCGGCAGCGTCCTTTTGGGAAGGCCAAGATCGGCGTTGCGCACGTAGATTGCTGTCAAGTCCTTGGTGTAGATCATTTCGAGAGTACCGAGCATCTGCCACGGGAGCTGACGGTCGATACCGATGTCGGTAGTCCACACCTGCGGCCATTTGAAATCTGACGTCATGGCATTCAGGAAGAAGGACTGCTGGAGTGTCGCGCCCTTTCTTGTTTCCACGACTTTTGCGCCAGCAGCTGGCGGAAGATTCGGATTTGGTCCGGGGTTCGATATCACGTTGCCAAGCCAGACGAACGGCACGCGACCCGTGAAGAGGCCCGTTCCTCCTCTTATCTGAGTGCTGCGCTCGCCCGCTGCATTCCAGTTAAATCCGATACGCGGCGAAAACATCAGCTTCGCATCGGGCAGCTTGCTCTGATCGACAGCCTCTGGCTTGTCGTTTTCATCGAGCGCGTTAAGGCTCCTGGAAAAAGGATTGTCCACCGGATCAGTGAAGTACATCGGGGCATCGACTCGTAATCCGAAGGTGAGCTTGAGGCGATCCGATGCGAGCATCTCATCCTGCGCATACAAGGAAACCTGACCAACGTGAAAGAGCTCGCCCTTAATGGGGCCGCTTCCTACCATAGACCTGAAGTTGACCTTGTTGGCGCCGGTCGTCGCGGTCAGGAATTCATTGACCGAAGAGAACGAGTTCACTCCGGGAATCGGAAAAAATCCGTCCCGGAAAAGGTTGAAGGCGTTGAAGAAGTTGAAATCCTCGTAGTTGGCGCCGAGGGTGTAGGTATGCTGTCCCCGGAAATAGCTGAGGTTGTTCGTGACCTGGAGAACATCCTGATCCAGAATGTTCTTGATCGAGAACGGCTCGTGACCAACTGTCGTATACCCGACGCCGGATTCGCCGATCTCAATCGTGGGGAAGTCTTCGCTGAAGGGTGCGCGGTGATCGCGAAACCGGTTGTAGCTCGCGAAGAAGCGATTGGCAAAGCGTGTCCAGCGGCCGTTGTGTTCCAGCGCCAGCGAATGGAGGTTGTTCTTGATTGCGTATCCCGACCTGTAGAACGGAAGCGTCGTCGCGTTCGGACCTCGCCCTGCATTGTTGTAGCTCAGCACGAACGGATGCGGGCCCTGATCGCGGCTGGCGTCGAGATAGTTGTAACGGAGCGTCAGCGTCTGATCCGTCTTGATATTCCAATCGAGCTTTGCGATGAGCTTGTCATTGTCCGTGTGGAAGAAGTATCCCTGGTAGGGTCCCGGATCATACTGGTAACCGTCGATCATGCGCTGGCGGATCTGGTCCATGACGCTTGCCTGAACGCGCGACACGCCGAGCCCACTTGATCCGCCGGATGATGCGACAAAATCGGAACCCGGATACTTTGTTCGCTCTATCTCGCCATTCACGTAGAAAAAGAGCTTGTCCTTCATAAGAGGACCACTGAGCGATATGCCACTCTGGTTGTAGCTCAGATCAGGATTTGCGACGATTGTCGTTCCACTGACTTCGTTGCCCTCGAACGAATCATTGCGAAGGTATGAGTAGACCGAGCCGCGGAACTGATTCGTCCCGCTCTTGGTCACTGTGTTGATGTTGGCGCCGGTGAATCCTCCTTCACGCACATCGAACGGCGCAATCGAAACCTGAAGCTCGGCAACAGCATCATAAGGAACCGGCTCGGCGTTAGACTGACCGCCCGGTGCAGGATCGTCGAGTCCGTAGGGATTGTTGAAGTACGATCCATCGACCGAGATGTTGTTGTAGAGCCAGTTGCGGCCGGCGAAGCTCATGTTGCCATCGCTTCGCGGATCGAGCCGAGTGAGATCACGCACGCTTCGCTTGATCGAAGGAGTCGTTGCAACCTTGAGCTGGCTGACCGTCATCGAAGCGCCGGTTCTTCCCGCATTGAGAAGTGCGTCCTTCTCAGCCGTTACAGTCACTCCCTGAAGCGTGACAGCTGCGCGGTTCAACCTGAAATCGACGCGTGACGCCTGGCCTAGCGCGAGCGTGATGTCATTCTCGGAGCGTGGCTCGTATCCGATCGATGTTGCAGTGACCTTGTAAGGACCTCCGATGCGAAGATTCGGAAGGTTGTATCGGCCGCTCGATGTCACTCGCGCGCGATATTCTGTGCCGCTTGGAACGTGCACAGCGACGACCGTCGCGGTTGTAATGGGTTGCCCATCGCTGCTGGCAACCGTGCCTGTCAGTGCGGCTGTTGTGACACCTTGCGCGGCGGCGACCGTTGATGCGAAGAGGAGAAAAGCGGGTGCGAGAGTCCAGCGGAATACTGCGCGTCGCATGACCAGCCTCCGGTGCTCGGGTTTTTTTGCGGAGGGACTTAATGCAGTGACGCTACAGGTTGGGGCTACCGCGTCAAGGTCAGTGCATTTGTTTGTGCAGCAAGCAGTCTGGATTCCGCCACACTCGGACTGCGAAGAGTGAGTGTGGCGAAATCGTCCAGGGTGATTACTTCTTTTCGTTTTCCGTCGGGAATGCGAGCGCGGGATACGGTCCGATTTTGTCGACCGTCATTTCTGACGCCCAGAAATCCGGCGGTCCATCGCTGTCGGCAACCTTGTTGGGATTTGGCTTCACACCGTTCTTGAGGTAAGCCGCGATCGCCCACAGATCAGCATCGGGCATGTGACGCCATGCCATCCATGGCATTGGCGGAGCCAGGTAGTGAGGATGAAGAGGGAAGTTTCCTTTCCCCGGCGTGGTTCCCGATATCTCGGCATCAGGTGTTTCTTCCGGGCGAAGTCCGTAACGGAATGCGTTGAACAGCTGGCGCTCGGTAAAGCGGCCGATACCATTCGCATTGTCGGGAGTGATGTTCTTTGGCCGAGTTGTGAAGCACGGTTTTGCAGCAGGATCCACATAGCAGGGTCCGATCTTGAATTCCATGTCCGGACCTGTCACACCTGCGAGCCAGCCTTTGGCGCCTGGATTCGATCCACCGCCGTGACATCCACCGCAGTCCTGTTGAATCACAATCTGACGGCCACGTGCAATCTGCGCCGCCTTGTCCTGCTGTACCGAAGCGGGCCGCGTCCATGCTGCGACCGAGAGCATCACGAGAGTCGCACCGCCAATCGCTGCTACCCCGCCAATCCATCGCTTCACGTAGTCTCCTGTTCAGATGTGATGTGAACTGCCAGTGAATTACTGCCGTTCTGTTTCTGACTGCGGATACGACTTTGCTGGATAAGGCCCGATCTTCTCGACTGTGTACTCCGAGGCCCAGAAGTCGGGCGGACCTTCACTGTCCAGGACTTTGTTGGTCTGTGGCTTGAGACCACCCTTGATGTAAGCGGCAATTGCCCGAAGATCTTCGTCTGGCATGTGTCTCCACGCCCACCACGGCATCGGCGGCGCGAGATAGTGAGGATGGAGAGGGAAGTTGCCCTGACCCGGCGTTGTTGAAGTGATCTCGACGTCGGGAGTTTCTTCCGGACGCAAGCCGTAGCGAAGAGCATTGAAGATCTGCCGCTCGGTGAATCGGCCTGTTCCTGTTGCGTTGTCTGGTGTGAGATTCTTTGGCCGCGTCGTGAAGCACGGCTTCGCAGCGGGATCGACATAGCACGGCCCGATCTTGAATTCCTGGGACGGACCTCTGACGCCGGTGAGCCATCCTTTCTGGGACGGGTCCACTACACCGCCGTGGCAATCACCACAATCATGGCTCAGCATGAGAAATCTGCCGCGCGCGATCTGCGCTGCTCTATCCTGTTTTGCCTTGTCCGGTTTTGTCCACGCAGCGACGGAAAGCATCACAATCGCCGCACCGCCAATCACAGCTACGCCGCTCAGCCATCGCTTCATTTCGATCCTCCTGTCAATTGAGTTCGAGAACGCCCATCATCCCGTGATCCTCGTGATCGAGGATGTGACAGTGATACATCCACTTTCCTGCAAAGTCTGCAAGCCGGACAATTATCCGGACTGTTGAATGCTTTGGAACGTTGATGGTGTCTTTCCAGCTGCGGAACGGCTCCGGTTTCCCATCGCGATCGATAACCTGGAACTGGAATCCATGGAGATGAAATGGATGATCCATCCCGACGATGTTCTCGATCTGCCAGATCTCCACGTCGCCGAGCTTCCCGGTTTCATCGACGCGATTCATGTCGTGCAGCTTTCCGTTGATGAATCCCTGCCCAAGCGCAAAAACACGCGTGCGAACGGCGAGGGAAGTGTCGATTGCCGGAATCGCGCGAAGTGAAGACGGAATTACAACGTGTTTAGGCGAAGCCCATGCAGTGTATTGGAGCTTGAGCAGATCACGCGGCTTGTCCCAATCCTGCGGACGCGTTTGGGGAGAGTAGCGGTCGTAGGGCAGCGTCTGAAGAACCGTCGCTGATCCAGGCGCACCTGTCCCCTTTACCAGCAACTCGATTCGTTCACTGTTTGCGAGAACGATGTCGTTCACCTCAACGGGATGCTCGAACAATCCGCCATCGCTGCCGACATGCAGCATTGTCTGGCCGGGAATCGCAAGACGAAAAACGCGTGCTGCAGACGCATTGATCACGCGCCACCGCTGAATTTCGCCGGGACGAATCGTAATTGTCGGCTCGATCTGCCCGTTCACGAATATGTGCGAGCATTCACGCCCATTCTCGAAATCAATTCCGCCCTGCATTGATTCCGGATCTGCTATATCGATCGATCCATCCGGATGAAACCGGTTGTCGGAGAGAACGATCAGCTTTTCAGGAATTCCGCGAAGTGGGTCATTGCGGTCGCGAACAATCAGCGAGCCAAAAAGTCCCCGCGCGATCTGGCTGCCGGTGTTGTGATCGGGGTGCGGATGATACCAGTAGGTTCCCGCGCTGCCTTTCTGCAGCGTGAAGACATAGTCGAAGTCTGTCCCGGCTGCGACAGGATGAAACGGGCTGCCATCGAAGGCATTCGGTATGTGCAGGCCGTGCCAGTGAATCGTCGATGCTTCGGGAAGCCTGTTCCTGAAGTGGACAATGACCTTGTCGCCTTCATACACCTCGAGAAGCGGACCGGGAACGCGACCGTTATAGGCATAACCGACAGTGGATTTTCCCGGAATCATCGACAACCGCACAGGCTCCGCGGTGATCGTCACCTCAACAGTATGCGGTGCGCGTGACTCGTTGCGCAGAACTGCCGGACCGGGCGCACGCTCGACGGGAATGACCTCCGACACCGAAGCAGTGTGAGAGTGTTCCTGTGATTCAGCGTGTAAAACAGGCGATACGACGGCTGCAAGAAGTGCGATGTGCAGTCGAAACGTCCGACGAGTCATTTTTTGCGGGACGCCTGGGGGCGTAAGTGAACCCCCATCATCTGACGCGTGCGCTAGTTTGTCAACACTAGTTCAAACAACAAAACGCACCACATCGGAATACCCCGCCAGATCGTGCCGCGAGAACAAGTCAGGATTCTCGATCACATAAGGCGCGAAGATCTTCGAGGGATACTCCCGCAGCGCACCACAACTCGCGAGCGCACTGTGGACGAACTCGGAGCACATCATCTCATGCTTGTACCGCTGGATGACTCTGGAATGCACTGACCGCGGAAGGAAGAGGCTCGCCGCATAGATCGAGATGCTGCGGGATGCTTTGAGGTAGCTCACGGGCCCGAATTCCCTCACAACCCTCATCAGCTCATCTGCATCGATCTCATTGCGAATCAGCCGCACGCCGAAATGCGGATCGCCGTTGTCCCTCGTATACGATTTGAGCAGCGGCTCGAGCGGAACCTCGCGGATTCCCTTTCCTCCGAACGGGTAGCTCGCATGCATGTGCCCCGAATGGAACTCCTCAGTGCATTCCACCACCGAAATGGAATCACCGCGGCGAACGACAATTCCGGAATGGCGAAACTCGTTGGTCGGGAAGAAGAACGGCGCGACAAAATCAAGCTCGAGCGTGTCGAGAATTCCGGTTCGCGCCGTCTTGTGAAAAAGAATTATGTCGCCGGTCTTGAGATTGCCGCGCACTTCATTCAGCAGAACTGTACGATGCGTCTTGTAGCGCAGACGGCGGCGCTCCAGCCAGCCCGTCATGAGATCATCTGGTCGTAGCGAAGGGTGCCGTGCCACGCGCAATCATTCCTGTAGCTCGTAAGATCTCTCACGCCGCTCGCCCAGCGATAAACGTCGCGATCGCGCGACAACACACCGCGCTCCGCAAGATCTGCGAGGCAATCCTCGACATCGCCAAGGAACACTCCATCCATGCTGGCGACGAGATCGTGAGCGGTGATCTTTCCCGATGACGGCAGCTTCTCCAGCTCACGAGTGACGCGATCGTAGTCTCGCGTGATCGGCTCGAAAAGAGCTTCGACGACCGCATCGGTGATGTCGTCATCGAATCGCGGGGCGCTTGGCGCCCAGAATCCGTTGCGCCGAACATGCGACTCGATCGCCGCATTCCCCGGCACCCGCACGAGAGCATCAGGATAAAAGAGATGCATCCACTGCGCGTCGTAAGTCCTTTGCAGCAAAGCCGGCACCTTGTCCTCGTCACCAAGAGCGCTGTCGATCACAACGCCGCCCCGCTTCGCGATTGCCGATCGCAGCGATGTGATATCGATGCCGAGCGCAGTGTGTCGCGCGCAGAACGCAGCGAGATGGAACGTCGTTGTAGCCGAGTGCCGCTGCAGCTCGGCAACTATGTCCTGGCTCAGCGTGCGAATGTCCGTGTCCGGCTCGATGCGAAGCGGCATGCCGGCGCGAATGTGAATGCGCCCAAGACGGATCTCGTCGTGAAGCAGCTTGCGGGTCCACTGCAGAAGAGGAATCAAGCCACTCTTGTGCTTCATGCCGCGATCGAGCTCGCGGAGAAATCCTTCCTCTTCTGCAATTCGATCGTAGCTGATGGTCAGTGGAACAACCACAGTCGGGCGGCCAGTCTGCTGAATCGCGCGAAGAATGCCGCGCTTTGGCGCAAGGAAGCGGCGGCAGCGGCTTCTTGTTCCTTCCGCGTAAAACTCGAGCGAATGACCTGCTTCGACGAGCTCGGAGATCTGTCGCGTCAATTCGGGATCCGCTGCACCGAGCCCGCGCCGGATGTAAAACGCACCGGCTGCCTGAAGCAGTCGTCCAACAATCGGGATCTTCGAGAAATCATCGCTTGCAGCAATGCGCGGCAGCTTGAGACCAAGTCCTGGATGCGCGAAGCAAAGAAGCGATGTCACGAGGAAATCCATGTAGCTGCGATGACTCGGAGCGAGCACGACAAGATCGTTCGGCCGGATCTGACGAATCGCGGCGCGAATCTCCAGCTCGTTGAAAGTGATTTCCGTTGCAGCTTTTCGGAGCGCCTTGCGAATGACGTACGCAAAAACGCGAGTGGTTCCGTTTCCTTCGGGTTGCTTCAGGGCCCAGCG
>DASROK010000365.1:0-4381 GCA_035646915.1 Gemmatimonadaceae bacterium | reverse complement strand
GAGCTCAACACTTACACCGCTGTCGTGTACCTGAAAAAAATCAATCATCCTGGAGGGGCAGCCTGATGGCGACAATGGCAAAGCCCCTTAACGAGCGCGACGAGCCGCGTCGTCCGAACATCGCTTCGGCTGACGTTCAGCTTCCCGCGGTAAAGGATTACGAGCAGGTCGATCGCGAGATATCCGCGACGCTGCATCCGACGGTTGCGTGGTTCATCGGACTCGGCACCGCGATTTTCTTCCTGCTCATCGGCATCGGCGCGTGGATGTACCAGATCTACTCGGGACTTGGAGTAGCCGGTTACAACCCGCCTGTGATGTGGGGCGTGTACATCATCACCTTCGTGTTCTGGGTCGGTATCGGACACGCGGGAACGCTGATCTCGGCGATTCTGTATCTGTTCCGCGCCGGATTCCGGACAACCATTTATCGCGCCGCGGAAGCGATGACCGTGTTCGCGGTCATGACTGCCGGCCTGTTTCCGATCCTGCACCTCGGCCGGCCGTGGAAGTTCTTCTATCTGATTCCGTACCCGAACTGGCGCTACATCTGGCCGCAGTTCAAGAGCCCGCTGGTGTGGGACGTGTTCGCAATTCTCACGTACCTCACCGTGTCGGCCACGTTCCTCTATGTCGGGCTCATTCCCGACATCGCGGTGCTTCGCGATCGGGAGAAGAATCCGGTGCGCCGCCGCATCTTTGGAGTTCTGTCACTCGGCTGGCGCAACTCGGATAGCGAGTGGAGACACTTCGCGCGAGCGTATCTGTTCCTTGCCGCGTTCTCGACGCCGCTGGTGCTCTCGGTTCACTCGGTCGTGTCGTTCGACTTTGCGATGGCACTGACACCGGGATGGCACACGACGATCTTCCCGCCGTACTTCGTCGCCGGCGCGATCTATTCAGGAATTGGAATGGTGTTCACGATCATCATTCCGCTGAGAAAGTTCTTCGGTCTCAAGCACTATGTGACCATCAACCACCTCGACGCTGCGGCAAAGCTTTGCCTGTTCACTTCGCTCGTCGTTGGATGCGCGTACATGAACGAGTGGTTCGTGGCGTGGTTCTCGGGCAACGAATTCGAGAAGACCTTCTTCGCGAACAGAATCTGGGGTCAGTGGTGGTGGGCCTCGGCGATTCTCTACACCTGCAACATGGTGCTGCCTCTCAGTCTTTTCAGGCAGTCGTGGCGGCGTAATCCAACCTGGCTCTTCATTCTCTCGTTCTTCATCAACCTCGGCATGTGGTTCGAGCGCTTCGTGATCGTGGTGCCGTCGCTGTCGCACGAGTTCGAGCCATGGCAGTGGGCAGGATATGCTCCAACGTGGGTTGACTACGCGATTCTTGCCGGGAGCTTCGGCTGGTTCTCGATGTGGTTCCTGCTTTTCATCAAGCAGCTGCCGGTGATTGCAATCTCGGAAGTGAAGGAGATCGTTCCGCCAAGGCTGAGGACGACGCACGATCATGGCATCGATTCGGCAGGGCGCCATCTCGAGTTCGAGCCCGCAACACCAGGGGAGGACGCCTGATGTCTGGAGTGATTGGCGCCTTCCGCGAGCTCGATTCAGTGGTCTACGCGGTCGAAGATCTGAAAGAGAAAAAACTGGGTGAAGTGACCGTGTACACGCCTACACCGCGTCACGAGATCGAGCATGCTGTGAATGCCGGTCCCAGTCCGGTTAGACGATACACGCTGTTCGGTGGATTGTTTGGTGCGACGTGCGGCTACTGGATTGCGATCTGGGCCTCGGATTACTGGCCGCTAGTTGTCGGCGGAAAACCCGTCGCGTCATGGGTTCCGTATACGATTTTCGGATTCGAGGTGATGGTTCTCTTCGGCGCTCTCGCGACGGTGGCGGGACTCTTCATCAATTCGAGAGTGCCGAGACTGAGAATGACAGTTGGATATGACCCGCGGTTCAGCGCCGGTGATTATGGAGTGTGGGTCGAGTGTCCGCCGGAAAAATACGTGGAAGCTCAGTCCGTGCTGCGTGAGCACGGGGCGGTGGAGGTACGCGATGAACGCTAACGTGCGCACCCTTCTCGCCGTGTTCTCAGTTGCATTCGTCATGGGCGGGTGCGAGTGGTTCACCGACTTCAAGCGCCAGCCATCGCTCTCGACGTGGGAGCCTGTGAAGGATTCGCTCACGCCGTCGCGCGGAAATCCGCAGATGTCGGTTCCCGTGACGGGAATGGCGGTCGCAGGGTTTCAGGTCTCGTACGCCGCGCTTCCAGGCACAATCGATTCGATGGCTGCAATTGCCAATCCGCATGCATCGAATGCAGCGTCGCTGGCGAACGGCAGAAAATATTTTTCGATCAACTGCTCACCGTGTCACGGTGACAAGGGAATGGGAGACGGCCCGGCGACTAAATACGGAATGCCCGGGATCAATCTCACCACCGATGTCACGAAAGCCCGGACAGATGGATACATCTTCGGGATGATTCGCAATGGGCGCGGGCTCATGCCTCCGTACAATCGAATCGAAGAGCCTGACCGCTGGGATGTCGTGAATTATCTCCGCGCGCTTCAGGGCGGCGGACAGGTTGAAACAGGGCCGCTCGCGGCACCTGGTGTAACTGGGGACAAACTTCCGGGTTCCACGAGAACGGCGCCTACGCGTCCTGCTCCGTTTGTCGGGCCGGGTGGTCGAATCATGGGATCAAGATGAGTCACGAGCACATTCACGTTCCGACGCGCGACGAGATTCTCGCTGGCACATCTCGCCCGCTGCCGCGATCACTCTATACGATTTCAATTGTACTCGCACTGGTGGGCGCCGTTGTGTTCGTCGCCGGCGCGCTCATGGGCGTCGAGCGCGTGTGGCGGGCGCTGCTCGTCAACTGGCTCTACTTCGCGGGTATCTCTTCCGCGGGCGTGATGTTCGTTGCAGTGCAGAGAATCACTACCGCGAGATGGTCGCGATCGGTAATCAGATTCCTCGAAGGTTACGTTGCCTTTCTTCCCGTCGCGTTCCTTCTCCTGGTTCTGATCTTTGTCGGCAGGAGTCACATCTTCCCGTGGGCGTTCGAAGCCGTTCACATCCCCGAGAAGATTGTTTACCTGGATCCGTGGTTCCTGATCCCGCGAGCTCTCATCATCTTCGGCGCGATCACTGTGCTGAGCGTGTGGTACATCTACACATCGGTGCGGCTCGACGTCGGTCATGCTCCTGAAGCAGGCGCGGGATGGGCGAAGGGACTTCGGGAAAAAATGCGCCGAGGCTTCCAGGACGAGCGCCGTGAGATTCACACCACGCACTCGCATCAGGGATACATGGCCGTCGCGCTCGCATTCACGTGGGCATTCGGATGGATCGTGCTGTCATGGGATCTGTCGATGTCGCTCGACCTTCATTTCCAGAGCACGATGTACGGATGGTGGGAATTCATGGGATCATGGGTCGCTGCGCTGGCGAGCTTTACGATTCTCACCATGGCGTGGCGGAAATATCTCAATCGCTACGACCTGATCACCGAGAAACATTTCCATGACCTCGGCAAGCTGTGCTTCGCGTTCACGGCGTTCTGGGGCTACATCACGTTCGGTCAGTATCTCGTGATCTGGTATGGCAACCTGGGTGAGGAGACGCACTGGATGCGCCTTCGCCTGATTCAGCCGTGGCTGCCACTCACATTGACAGCGGTCACGCTGATGTTCGGACCTTTCTTCGGCCTGATGTCGCGCTCAGCGAAAGTATTTCTGCCGACAATGGCGCTGTTCGCATTCTTCACAGTGTTCGGTCTCTGGTTCCACAGGTATCTCGAAGTTTATCCATCGCTCTACTACAAGTCGGCCAGTGTGCCTCTGGGGCTCTGGGAGCTTGGCGTGACTGTCGGATTTCTAGGACTGTGGGGTTTCTGCTACGTGTCGTTCATGGATGCGTTCCCGCGCATGCGTGTAACTCTCATGACTTCACCTCACCGCGACGAAGTCCAGGTTCCGGTGAATCCAAAGACCATGGAGCCGCTGCCGGCGCACGAGTAGTTGATAAATCGCGAAGACAAGCGCCGCAGACTTATTTCGAAACGGGATGCGAGTGTCATTGTCTTCGCGTTTTTGATCGCGGGTATTCTTCGTGCGATTGTCGCGTATCACGGCGGGATCTGGGCTGACGAGGGCTCGTTCCTCGAAGTAATAGCCGCTCCGTCATGGAGCGGGATGATTTCCTTCCTCCAGCTTCACGAATCACATCCTCCATTGTTTTACCTCCTGATGCGTGCGTGGGCGCGAGTCAGTGGCGGTGGCGATGTCGGGCTGATGTTGATGCCCGTTTTGATTGGCGCTGCAATTGTGCCGGCGATGTATCTCGCGGGATCGGCGCTTTTTTCAAGGCGAGCCGGCCTGATAGGCGCATTTCTCTCGGCAACTTCTGCGTCG
>DASROK010000364.1:0-2099 GCA_035646915.1 Gemmatimonadaceae bacterium | reverse complement strand
CCACCGCTCTCGTCGCGCGCACCGGGAATATTTACGCCGGTTTGGTTTATCCCACCGTCGTTGCGTTTCTGACATTCGTCGTCGGCTCGATTGTTCTCTCCGAGACCCGGCAAAATCGAATCTGGGAGGAGAACTGGAATGCTGATTTCTGAATTCTGACAACTGGAATACTGAATTCTGATTTCTGACAACTGGAATACTGAATTCTGATTTCTGACCGACTACGCATCTAGTCAGCATTCAGCATTCAGCATTCGTTGTACGTACATTGAATTAGACCCTTCACCCTCAGCCCCCACGATGAGCAAACTTCGAGTTCTCCTCCTCTCCGCCGGAGCGGTGATTTCGCTCGCCGGCACAGCTCAATCACAGCTCTCTACTCCTCTCGACTCCGCAGCACTTGCCGCTTTTCGCTGGCGATCCATTGGTCCCGCAATCATGGGCGGTCGAGTCACCGACATTGAAGCCGATCCGCGCGACTCCAAAGTTTTTTATGTCGCGATGGCAACAGGTGGAATCTGGAAGACCGTCAACAACGGCACGATGTTCTTTCCGCTGTTCGACAAGGAGCGAGTCATCTCGCTCGGCGACATAGCGATCGCTCCGTCGAACGGAGACATCATCTATGCGGGAACGGGCGAGGAGGATTCACGCAACTCGATTTCTCCGGGCGGGGGCATCTACAAGTCGACAGATGCAGGGAAGACATGGAAGCTCATGGGCCTCGAGGCGACACAGGCGATAGGCCGCATTGTCGTAGATCCGAAAGATCCGAACATCGTTTACGTCGCAGCGCTTGGAAAAGTATGGACGACAAGTCCTGAGCGCGGTCTCTATAAGTCAACCGACGGCGGAACATCATGGAAGCTGGTGAAGTTCATCAGCGACAAAGCCGGTTTTGTGGATCTCGCGATGGATCCGTCGGATAACCGTACGCTCTGGGCGTCGAGCTGGGAAAGAATCAGGACTCCTTACTCTCTCTATAGTGGCGGTCCCGGAAGCGGCCTCTGGAAGAGCACCGACGCCGGCGAGACGTGGACGGAAGTGAAAGGCGGCGGATTCCCCTCCACGACAAAGGGGCGCATTGGTATCTCGATAGCCGCTTCGAATCCAAAAGTGGTATACGCGCTGGTCGAAGCGGACACAATGAAGAAGGCACTGGCGAAAGGCGAGAAGCCCGATACTTCAAAGCAGCAGAAGACAAACAGCGGCCTCTATCGTACGACTGACGGCGGCGCGACATGGACACTGATGCAGCGAAACGCACAGGACGCGCGGCCGTTCTATTACTCGCAGGTGCGCGCAGATCCAAAGAATCCGGATCGTGTGTACTGGATGTCGTCGGTGTTCCGCTTTTCCGATGACGGTGGGAAGACAGACCGTCGCGGCGCTCTCTCGATTCACACCGACTGGCATGCGATGTGGATCGACCCGAAGGATCCCGATCACTACATCATCGGTGATGATGGTGGAATCGCGATCACCTGGGACAAGGGCGGGACCTACGACTTCCCGAACATCTTCCCGGTTGGGCAGTTCTATCACGTCAGCTACGACATGAGCAAACCGTACCGTGTGTGCGGTGGGCTGCAGGACAACGGAACATGGTGTGGCCCAACCCGCACTCGCGGGCGTGAAGGTGCAAGCAACGCCGACTGGTTCAACGTCGGTGGCGGCGATGGGTTCTACAGCGCGCAGGATCCGACTGATGCATCGATCATCTACAGTGAATCGCAGGGCGGAAACGCATCGCGGCTCAACATTACGAGCGGCGCGCGCATTCCAATCATGCGCAGCAACGCCGGCCGGATCAATTTCGAGGATTCGCTGATCGTCGCTCGCGGCGACACGATGCAGCCCGTGAACCCGCGCATCACTTCGGCGCTCGAGGCAATTCGCGCACGAGCACGTGCTGACTCTGCGTCACGATATCGCTTCAACTGGTCAGCACCATTCTTCATTTCATCACACGCGCCGTCGACTCTTTACATGGGCGGCAACAGGCTGCTCAAGTCGACTGACCGCGGGGACAATTTCTACCCGATTTCGCCTGACCTTTCGACAGCGGATTCATTCCGCATTCGTGCCAGCACCAAGAC
>DASROK010000363.1:0-5247 GCA_035646915.1 Gemmatimonadaceae bacterium | reverse complement strand
CTTGTGGGACGTGCGCAAGCATAAGCTGGGCGGGTATTCGGGCGGCATGCGCCAGCGGTTCGGCGTCGCCGTCGCGCTCCTCGGCGATCCGAAGCTGTTGGTCGTCGACGAGCCGACGGCGGGGCTCGATCCCGCGGAGCGCGTGCGATTCCTGAATCTCCTGAGCGAGCTCGGCGAGAACAGCGTGGTGCTCCTCTCGACTCACATCGTCGATGACGTGAGCGAGCTCTGCACGCGAATGGCGATCATCGACAAAGGAGAAATTCTTCTGGAGACCGAGCCGTTGCGCGCGGTGGACGCAATGCGCGGAATGATCTGGCGGCGCGTAGTACCCAAATCAGAGCTCGAGCAGGTGGAACGGGAGCAGACAGTCATATCGTCCAGACTCTTCTCCGGCCGCACTGTTGTCCGGGTCTTCGGTCGTCAGTCGCCGGGCGCGGGCTTCGAATCGGCAGAGCCGGATTTGGAGGACGTCTACTTCAGCACAATGGCCGGTCACATCGGGGCGCGGGGCGCGGAGAAGATGACCCGGTGAAGCTCCGCGAAATCTTTCGATTCGAGTTTCTGTATCAGATAAAGCGTCCGTGGCCGTGGCTCTCGTTTGCAGTCCTGGTGGTATTTGCGTTCGAGAATACGAGAGTCGGCATCGTGCCGGTCACGCTCCCAAAGGATTTCATCCTCAATTCGCCATTCATCATCGCGGCTGTCTCTGTCATCAGCTGCCTTATCTGGCTCCTTGTCGGCGCTGCAATCGCGGGCGAAGCAGGCGCTCGCGACGTGCAGACTCGCATGCATCCGCTCACCTACAGTATTCCCGTAACGAAGGCGGAGTATCTCGGCGGACGAGTTCTCGCCGCCTTCGCTCTCAACGCATTGATCCTGCTCGGCACACAGGTGGGCAGTCTTCTCGCTGCCTACGCGCCAGGCATCGATCCGGAAATCATCGGACCGTTCCGTCCCGCTGCCTATGTCGCGGCGTACGTGTTCATCGCGTTGCCGAACGCATTCATTGCGACAACGATTCAATTCTCACTTGCGCTGAAGAGCGGTCGCAGCATGGCGGCTTACCTCGGAAGCCTGCTCGTCCTTTTCTTCACGGTCCCTGTTCCACTGATCGTGTACTTCGCACTGGGGCAGCCGGGCGTGGCAAAGTTGATGGATCCAATCGGCATGATCGCCATCATGAACGCGATGGTGTCGGAGTGGACCATCACCGAAAAGAACGTGCGGATGTTCACGCTCGAAGGTCCGATGCTGTGGAATCGGCTTCTCTGGATCGCCATCGCGACAGCGATTCTCGCATTCGTGCACATGCGCTTTCGCTTCGCTCATCGCACGCCCATCGATTTGCGGGCGCTTTTCACGAGGCGGTTTAAAAAGAAAGCCGCAGCGTCCGATGCCGCCGAAGCGCGGCGAATTGCGATCTCTGTTCCAGACGTACAACGGTCATTCGGCTTCGCAACTGGATTGCGGCAGATGCTTGCAATTGCGCGCTCTTCATTCCGGATGACTGCGACGAATCCGGCGGGACTATTTCTGCTCGTAGTCTTCCCGCTGTTTGCGATCCTGATACTGCGAGTGCAGATGGAACACTGGGGCGTTCCTCTCGTGCCCCGCACGAATTACGCACTTACGAAGTGGATCATGGCACCGCTCAGGTTCTCTTCTGATTACCGCCTCATCGTGCCACTGATCATCATCTACCTTGCGGGTGAGCTGATCTGGCGCGAACGCGACGCACGCGTGAGCGAGAACATCGACGCAACTCCGGTGAGAGACTGGGCCCTGCTCCTTGGAAAACTGCTGGGTCTCTCTGTTTTGCTCGCAGTATTGATGGCGATTCTCACAGTCGTCGTGATGATCGCGCACGTCCTCGCTGGCGATTCCGACTTCCAGGTTGGTCTTTCCCTCAAGCTGCTGTTCGGACTTCAGCTTCCCGAATACCTGCTCTTTGCTGCGCTCGTTTTCGTTGTGCAGGCAGTTGTGAACCAAAAGCATCTCGGTATGGTCACCGCCTTCGTGGTCTACATCTGCATCCTGTTCTCATCGATGCTCGGCATCGATCACAACCTTCTTGTCTACGGCGGAAGCCCGGACTGGTCGTTCACAAGTCTCCGCGGATTCGGAAATTCCCTCGCTCCCTGGATCTGGTTCAAGCTATACTGGGCGGCGTGGGCAGTGCTGCTTGCTGTTGCGGCGAGACTGCTCTGGATGCGCGGCAGAGAGCCCGGTTTTGCGAAGCGACTGCACATCGCACGATTGCGCTTCACAGGCACGACGCTTGGTGTCGCGACAATTGCCGCGGGACTCATCGTCACGCTCGGCGGTTTCATCTTCTACAACACGAACGTTCTAAACACCTACCGGACCGAAAAGGAAGTGACAAAACGGTCCGCCGATTACGAGCGGCTTTACGGAAAATACTCAGGCATTCCACAGCCACAGCGCGAAGCAACAAAGCTGAACATCGAGATCTATCCGGATAATGGGAGCGCAAGCATCGGTGGTTCCTTTCGGCTGGTGAATCGCAGCTCGGTCGCAATTGACTCGATTCATCTGGAGCCGGCTTCATTCGTCACGACTCGCGTGACGTTCGATCGCGCAGCAACGCCTGTGCTCATGGACGAGGATCTGGGGCATTTCATTTACGCGCTCGAGAATCCTCTTCGGCCCGGTGACTCAGTCACGCTCAATTTCGAGGTGAAGTTCGAGCCTCACGGCTTTCGCAACAGCGGAGCAAGCATGGCGGTGGTTGAGAACGGAAGTTATTTCACAGGCGCTGCATTGCCTGCGATTGGCTACCAGCCGCGCCGCGAGCTCACGAGCTCAGATGATCGCCGCGCGCAGGATCTGCCGCGCAAAGTCACCTTCCCCACGCCTGACGACGTCGATCCCAACGTCGCGGAAGATGCCGGTGCTGTTTTCGATGCGGTCATCGGTACCGCGATGAATCAAACCGCGGTTGCGCCGGGAGAATTGCGACGCACGTGGACCGAAGGCAATCGCAGATACTTCCATTACGCGAGCGACATCCCTCTCTTCGGGCTATACGTTTTCTTCTCAGCAGACTACGCGGTGCACAAGGAACAGTACAGGAATGTCGAGATTCAAGCGTATACCAATCCGCGAGACACTGCGATTCTGGAACGAATGCTCGTTAGTGCACGCGCATCACTCGACTATTACTCCGGGCAGTTCGGACCCTATCGGTATCGCTTTCTTCAAATTGTAGAACAGCCGAGCAACGGGATTGGAATGGGTGTTGACGGCAGTGGCGTTGTGACCGGGCTCGAAGGATTCTACCTCCTCAATCCGAAAGGGAACCGACTCGACGCCGTGTTCGAGATTGTTGCGCACGAGATGGGGCATCAGTGGTGGGGAGCGCAGCTCAAATACGCTCCCGCCGAGGGGGCGGTTCTGCTCTCGGAAAGCCTTGCGTGGTATTCGGGGATGCAGCTCGTTAAGAACACACACGGGCGCGAGCGTCTTCGCCAATTCATGAAGTACATGCGCGAGCCGAATCCATGGCCGCCGATACGCACGGGACTGCCTCTGCTGCGAGCGATGGATCCGTACGCTGGATATCGCAAAGGACCATACGCGTTCTACGCGCTAAGTGAGTACATCGGAGCAGATAAAGTGAATGGCGCGCTAGCGACTTTACTGAAGAACAAGGTCGCAGATAAATCGCTCGCGACTACACGCGATCTCTATCGTGAACTGCAGGCTGCTACGCCCGATTCGCTTCGCCCGCTTCTGCATGATCTCTTCGAGGTGAACACCTTCTGGACATTCGATACAAAGAGAGCGACTGCAAAGGAGATGGCGAACGGCAAGTGGCAGGTGACGTTCGATGTTGAGGCGCGCAAAATCGTCGCCGACAGCGCAGGTGCGGAAACCGAATTACCCATGAATGAAGCAATCGAGCTTGGAGTTTTCGCTCCGGCAGCGAAAGGAGAAATTCTCGGCAAGCCTCTCTACCTCGAGAAGCATCGCCTTCATTCAGGGAGGCAGACAATTACGGTGACTGTATCGGAAAGACCTGCGCGCGGCGGAATCGACCCTTACAATCTCCTCGATTGGGAGGAAGGTGATAACATCGAGGGTATCGACGTTGAGGGGTCGAGTTAGATTCATCTCCAACACACAGCCATGAGCCGTTCCGGTCGAATTTCTCGTAAGTACAGGTAATGAAGCTTCGCACTCGGCCCTTGTCCCTGATTGTCGCGCTGACTGTCCTTGCGGCATGCAGCGACGTCATTCGAATCGATCAACCTCTGGAAATTCCGGGCGCAACGAAATATTTCGACGGGTCTTTGTTTCGTCCTCTCTGGAATGGACTCGAGGCTTGCAGCAAGCTGTCGGGTGACCTGGACGCAGTCGACTTCTACTCGGTTGCCGTAGAGACGCTCCCAAGTTCCCTGCATGGTATCCGTACGGTTGGAATGTATTTCCCATCGAGCAACCGGATTTTTATTGTTCAATCCGAAATGTGGACCACGAGTGTGATACGTCACGAGATGATGCATGCACTCCTGAGGGACGAGAGCGGTCATCCCGCAAAGTATTTCGGGTCGGACGGGCTCTGCGGATATCTCTAAGAAAAAAGGGTGTCGCCTCGCCAAGCCAGCACGAGATCGTAATAAAAAAATACGGCATCGACGTAAGCCGGCGGCCATGCATTGCACGCCTCATGACACCGACACCACTGGGCCCAGTGGTTGCACTATCTGACCACTAGAGGGCGAGCTCCCGGTCGCTGTCGCTCTCTCCTCACTCAGCCAGCCGGCTGAGGCCGCGCTCAGGGCGACCGCAAGAACTGAGATGCAAGAACACAAGGTTGCTCGCGACGGCGAAGCGGGAAGCAGGGCAAGATCGGATTTCCTCGGAATCATGTCCCACGAGCTGAGAACTCCACTAAACGCGATTCTCGGCTACTCCGAGCTCATGGAGCTTGGAATCTCCGGGGACCTGACGGAAGTCACGCGAAAGCAGGTTGGCCGCATTCGACTCAGCGCGAAGCATCTCCTCGCACTCGTGAACGCCATCCTCGACCTCGCAAAGGTCGAAGCTGGACGACTTCCTATAGATACTCTGCCAACCTCAGTTTCTGAAACGCTCACAGCCGCGGTTTCGATGATCGAATGTCAGGCGAAGGCAAAGAAAGTTCACTTGGCCATCACACCTGGCTCGGAAGCGTTGCCGACTTACATCGGCGATGACGAGAGGGTGCGTCAGATCCTCGCC
>DASROK010000362.1:0-12880 GCA_035646915.1 Gemmatimonadaceae bacterium | reverse complement strand
ATACGGGATATGATGGAATCATTCGCGAAGAGCTCGACGCTGCCTTGTCAGACCGACTCAAAAAGGGTGAGCAGAGCATTCTTCTTCTGAATCGGCGCGGGTACTCCTCGTTTGTTCAGTGCAATGACTGCGGTGATGTTGTCGTTTGCCCAAACTGCAGCATCACGCTCACCCTTCACCGCGCGCCCGAGCGGCTGCTCTGTCATTACTGCGCGCATCAGGAGCCGCTTCGCTCGAAATGCAGGCGATGCGGCGGTGAGACTCTCAAGCATCGCGGTCTTGGAACGCAGCAGGTCGAGCGGCTGCTGAATGAAAGATTTCCGTCAGCGCGGATTGCGCGAATGGATGTCGACACCACAAGCGGCAAGTGGGCGCACGCGGAAATTCTCGATCGCGTTTCGAGTGGCGCTGTCGACATCCTCCTCGGCACCCAGATGATCGCGAAGGGTCTCGATTTTCCGAATGTCACGCTCGTTGGTGTTGTCGACGCCGATGTCGGAATAAATCTTCCCGATTTCCGCGCCTCCGAGAGATGCTTTCAGCTTCTCAGCCAGGTTGCGGGTCGCGCCGGCAGGGGACCCAAGGGCGGGCGTGTGCTCATTCAGACGCGTGTGCCGTCGCACCACGCGGTCCACTGCGCACTGAATCACGACTATGCGACATTCGTTGCGGAGGAGCTCGAGGGACGCGTGAACCCCTCGTACCCGCCCAATCTGAGACTCGTGAACATTGTTTTCAGCGGGACGAACAGCTCGGCGACCGCTTCGCTCGCAACTCGCGGCGCAGACTGGATGCGGGATCTGCTGGAGACGCACACCGCGGGCGACATCGCGCTCGTGGGACCTGCGCCTTGTCCCATCGAGCGCGTAAAAACCCGATGGCGATGGCACATCCTGCTGAAGTCGCAGAATTCGGGAGAGCTCACGCGCGTCAGCCGCTATTTCATGGAAAGATTCAAAGTGCCCGCTGCCCTTCGAGTCACACTCGATCGCGATCCTGTGGCGCTGCTCTAGCCTGCATCGACATCTTTAGGCGTGTCGAATCTCAGCAGTCCTGATTTCGCTGCACCGGAGCTCTCGAGTGCTCCGGATGCAACCTTTGTCGCAGCGCCCGCGGACGGCGTTCTGCCGGAGAATTTCTTTTCCACCACCAACCTCCCCACATGGGTGAAGGTCGGCGGTGAATGGAGAATGCCGCGCGAGCCGCGCATGGATGCTGCGCTGGTGCTCGATCGCGACAGGGTTGTGTGGATACGCGAGGGGCGCCGCGTGCGGCGCGGGGACATGATCGCGATCGGGAAGGCGGAGGACGGATCAGAAGGGATCTACGTTCACTCGCTCGAGGACGATGACGACGCGGGTGAGTTCAGGTTCATGACGAGCCAGGTCTCGCGCGAAAAGCCGATCGACTATTCCCTCATGGCGCAGATTCTCATCGATGAGCGTGATCGCGGCGGATATCCAATCTGGGTCACGGGGCCTGCACTGGTTCATTCACGCGCACGAGCCGATATGGTCTGGTTCATCGAGAATCATTTCGTCGGCGCACTTCTGGCCGGGAATGCGGTGGCGGTGCACGACATCGAGGCGTCGATCTATGGTACGACGCTGGGGATGACGCAAACCGGCGTCGCATCTAGCGGGGGACACGGCCTGCACATGCGCGCGATCAACCAGGTGCGAGCGGCCGGCTCGATTGCAGCAGCGGTCGAGCGGGGGATCGTGAAGAATGGAATCATGCACGCGCTCGTAACTCAAAAAGTTCCGTTCGTGCTGACAGGTTCCATTCGGGACGATGGGCCGCTGCCCGAGGTGATAACGGACAATCTCGAGGCGCAGGACGCAATGCGCGCTCACACAAAAAAAGCGACGCTGGCCGTTCTTGTCGCCACCGCTCTCCATGCAATTGCCACTGGAAACATGCTTCCGGCATTCGTGACGAATGAGGATGGCTCGCTGAGAGAGCTCCCGACCATCTGCGTCGACTCGTCCGAGTTCGTCGTGAGCAAGCTCAAGGACCGCGGCACACACCAGGCGTTCGGCGTCGTGACGAACGCTCAGGATTTCATGCACATTCTTAGACTCTACGTCGAGCGCGAAATCACCGCTCGAACGACTCACTATACATGATCGAGACTACTGAACGCTTCCTCAAAGAAATTGCCGACCGCGTCGGCGCTGAATACGTCGAGACTGTCCATCTATTTCCGCCGATTCGCCAGGGTGGCGTCGAAACTGGAGCGGCTGTAGTTGCAGCGAGTCTTCCTCTGCAGGATCGGCACACGGTGTACAGCGCGAGCTATCGCAACACGCTCAAAGGCCCCGAGCGCGGCAAGTGGGAAATCGAAGTGAAAGCGGAGGCCGAGGCCCCGCTGATTACAGTCGACGCAGTAGTTCAGGGAGTGATGAAGCGAGCAGGCGAGCCCTTCGAGCCGGAGAAGCTGACGGCATCAGAATTCCGGACTATCGTGGGATTTACGGAAGCAGGCGCGCATTAAAGTCAGCATTCAGTCAGCATTCAGAATCCAGCATTCCAGTTCCGACATATTTCTGCATGACCGCTCTATGCACGTCCCTCGCATCTTCCAGCTTTTCGGATGATGCATGGAGCCACGATGGAGTGATGAGAAACGGATAGGTCTGATCACCGCCCGCGGATCCATGTGCTCCCACCTGATCGTCGAACGAGATGATATCCGATCCATCGTACGCGCCGAAGAGAACGCAATCACCTGCATTTGACTGAAGCACCAGTGATTCCACTGCGCGCAGCTCATGCGGCGCGGTCCCAAACAGCGACATCGGATTTTCGCCTTCCACAATTTCGAGCTGCGCATCCTTGATGATCGCCTTACCCGACTTGCTCTCGACGTGAACACCGTCGGCCGATCGAGTCGCGATCAATCCGATTCCCTCGTGAGCGAGAAGGCCTGAGTACAACCGCTTTCGTCGGGCGTCGCCGAGTATGTCTGAAAGCGAGAGCTGTTCCTCGTCGTCGGCGAAGTAAAGAAGCGCGAGGCATGAGCTGTACGTGACGACAACATCGTGCGTCGCAGCCACGCGAAATTTCTCCGGAATAATTATCTCCCGCAGCCCATAACGACTGCGAAGCCAGTCCCTCGCCAGCCTGACAATCCGCCGCCGCCTGCTGGCCGGGGGAGTAATGACGGCCACTGCCTCGAGAACTTCCGGTCCGATGTCAGCGTACTCACTGACATCGGAATGGCTGGAGAGCACCGCCGCATCGAGAATTCTTTCGACAGTCGCGCCGAGCGATTCACCGAATTGAACGCGATAGCTGCGAGCAGGAGTCATTCCGTGATCGGAAAGAATCACCATGTCGTACTGTCGTCCGCCCGCCATCCGCGCCATGCGCCAGATCTCGGAGATCCGTGCGTCCGTGCGACGAAGGTCGGCGAGTGCCTGCTTGCTCGATGGACCGAAATGATGCGCGAGCTCGTCGTACTGCATGAATGTGCTGTAGATGACAGGAACGCCGAGATAGACGTCGAGCAGGATGGCCATTGTCTGAAGCTCGCGAATGATCACGTTGCTCAGGATGCGAATGAAGGGAAAAATTCCCTCCGAGTGCGTCACCCTGCGTGCGATTTCTCCGCGCAGGCGCTCCCACTCCTCGAGTAGATACTCGAATGCGCTCTGCACGAGCATTCGCGCCACGCGTACGGGATGCAGAAGGATGAGCGTCGCCATTCGCTTGCCGCCAAGCCGCTGGTACACGGTCATCTTTTCGCGCGTGGCAACGGTGAACGCTACCGTCTGCGCATCGCCGTCGATGAGGTTCACGTAGCTCGAGCCACCGGCGAGCGCCCCAGGAACCGATATCCGGTCACGTATGTACTGAACTCCTTCCGGCAGATTGCACGTGATGACTTTGTGCGCCGGCTTGTCATAAAACCGGAACGCGGGAATTCCCGAATTCTCCCCGTGAAAAATTCCCGCCTGGCAGTAGGGCGTTGCCGAAGGAAGTCCGCAAAACCATTTCCTCAGCTCGAAGTCTCCCTCCCGCAGAAGACGTGAGATTGTGGGACAGTAGCCGCGCTCGATTGCACGCTCGAGATCGGTGAATGCCAGTGCGTCGATCTGCAGCATGATCAGGCCACGCCGTCCATCGTGCGGGCGTTTTTCGCGGCTGAAGAGCCGGTACTTGTTTCTGTAGTAGAATCGCAGCAGCGGGCCCGCGCGCGGGCGGCTGCGACGCTCTGTCACGCTGCCGCTTCTGATACGATTCGAAGAAGCTGCTGCACCGGCACAGGCTTGAGCAGAACATCATCACAGCCGGCTGCAAGACAGCGGTCGCGCGTTGCAGGATCGCTGTGCCCTGTCATTGCGTACGTAGTACCCGGCTTCATTCCGCGCGCGGTCAGCTCCTCGAGCACGGTAAGCCCGTCGGCATCGGGAAGCGAAATGTCGAGCAGCATCACGTCGGCCCGCTGAGCCAGACCGAGCTCGGTTGCCTCCGACGCGGTGGTTGCGAGACTCACATCGAAACCGCCCGATTCCAGAAGCAGCTTCAACGCTCCGTTGATCATTGGACTGTCTTCAACAAGCAGTACTCTCGCGCTCATTCGCTTCTTCGATTCGCTGGCAGAGTGAAGAAAAACCGGCTTCCGCTTCCGAGCTCGCTTTCAACCCAGATGCGGCCCCCGTGCAGCTCTACGAATCGTCTGGCAATTGTGAGACCCAGACCCGTTCCGTGATGCGCACGCGACGCGGAAGAGTCGACCTGCGCGAACTCGCGGAAAATGAGCTCGTGATGATCCGGCGCGATTCCGCGCCCCGTATCTCCAACCTCCAGTATCACCACATCCGGCTCGTCCGCACTCATGGTCGCATTCACCCACACTCTGCCGCCGCTCGGCGTAAACTCGAACGCGTTGCCAAGGAGATTCGTCAGAACGTGAATGACCTTGTCCCGATCGCCGCGAACTGATGGAAGCTCCGTCGAAAGGTACCGCTCGAGCGTCAATCCCTTGCGCGCGACCAGCGATTCGTTGAGGGATGTAACCTGCTCGACAACTTCGTGAATGGTGAACTCGGATTCGACGAGAGTCAGCGGCTCGCTCGAATCGCGCGCGTGCATCAGGATCTCCGCGATCATGTCGAGAAGCTGACGTCCCCCCGCGATGATCGTGTTGATGCTCTCACGCTGCTTCGACGAAACGTTGCCGAGGATTCCATCTCTCAGGATTTCGGCGTGCGTGATGATTGCGGTGAGCGGAGTCCGCAGATCATGAGAGATGTTCGACAAAAACTGCGTTTTCAGCGCATCGCGCTCTTCCAGGTCCCTGATGAGCCGCTGCGCTTCCGCGATCTGCGACTCGAGTGCAGAAATGCGCTCGCCGGTCAGGTCGAGGCCGGGCGGAAAATCGGCAATCGTCGGCTTACTCACCCCCAGTCCCCTCGAGAATGAGCGGGTGCTCCTCCGCGGATTCGATCGATTCCACCAGCTGCTGCCTTCTCAATAGCGTCCAATAGCGTCCCTCGGCCATCATCAGTTGGTCGTGAAGTCCCTGTTCTACAATATGACCTTCGTCCAGCACTATGATCCACGCCGCGTCACGTATCGCGCTCACGCGATGCGACGCAATCACTGCTGTTCGCTTGATGAGCGCATCGCCCAGCGCGCGAAGTATCTCCGCTTCGGTGTGCGTGTCAACTGCGCTCAGCGCATCATCCAGCAGAACAATAGACGGCATACGCGCAAGCGCGCGAGCGAGTGATGCTCGTTGCTTCTGTCCGCCCGACAAATTGATACCGCGTTCTCCCAGCATCGTTTCATCCTTTCCGGGAAAACTTTCAATGGTTTCCGCAAGCTGGGCGGTCTGCGCGGCCCATTCAACAGCGCTCGAGTCGTTGGCGCCATAACCAAGATTCGCTCCGATAGTGTCGCTGAAAAGCAGACTCTCCTGGGGGACGAAACCGATTTCACGACGCAGCTCGTGCACCGGGATGTTCCTGATTGGAACTCCGTCGATGAGTATCTCACCTTCCTGTGGATCATGCAGACGCGGGATGAGATCCATGAGCGCTGTCTTCCCGCTGCCGGTTGCTCCAACAACGCCGAGCGTCGAACCCGCGACAATGGTGAAGCTCACGTTGCGAAGCACCCATCTGGGCGCATTGCCTGCCGATACGGGATAGTGGAATCCCACGTTTCGAAATTCAATGGATCTCCCGCCTTCCGCCGGCGGCAGATGGGTCGTTACGTCAGCATCGACGATGACAGAGCGCGCGTCGAGTATCTCCGTAAGGCGAAGCAGCGAAGCGTTTCCGCGCTGGAAAAGATTGATGACCCAGCCAAGCGCGATCAGCGGCCAGGTCAGCAGGCCAAGGTAAAGCCCGAATGCGACGAATGACCCGACACTGATTGTTCCGCGGAGGACAAGCAGTCCGCCGAGCCCGAGCACGACAACGCCTGCGATACCGGCGAGCAGAGCGAACATCGGATGCATCGTTCCGTAAAGCCTCGCGAGCGACATGTTGCGCTCCATATACTCGTCATTCAGCTCACCGAAGCGCGCGATTTCCGCGCGCTCCTGGCGGTAAGCGCGTACGATGCGCGTGCCGGTGAGATTTTCCTGCGCGTGCGTTGTGAGCGTCGAGAAATGTTCCTGCACGGCCTCGAATCGCCGGTGAATTGCACCGCCGAGGTACGCAGTGATCGCAGGAAGGGCGATCATCGGGAGCAGTGCGAGCACTGTGAGGCGCACATCGATGCGGAGCATGAACACGAGCGCGAACAGCGCGCCGGCAACGGTGTTCACGAGATACATGATTGCCGGGCCCGCGGCCATTCGCACTGCGCCAAGATCGTTGGTCAGGCGCGCCATAATGTCGCCGGTGCGGGTCCGCGCATACCAGCTCGCGTCGAGTGTCGTCAGGTGCGAGAAAAGATCATTGCGCAGATCGTACTCGATGTTGCGGCTTACCCGGTTCAGGATCTCGCGCATTGCATAGCGCAGGAATCCAGCGAAGACTGCCACTGCCACAATCTCAGCCGCGAGGACCACCGTTGACCTGACCGTCGCTCCAGTGCGGACTCCGTCGATCGCAAGCCTCAGGATCCACGGAATTACGCTCGTCATCGCTGTGGAAACGACAACGAGAACAAGTCCCCCGAAGAGATCAGCCCGGTACGGGGTATAGTAGGGTAAGAGTCGCGATAGATGTTTCATGAATGGCACGACGATTGCCCCCTTGAGCACGTCTAAACAATTGTGCCATAACAGTTTCGGGCAATCGTCCCAATCGGAGGCCGAACCGGATGTCAAAATATATCGCTCGCATTGCGGGGCCGCTCGCTCTTTCAGCCGCGCTTTTTCTCGGGGCATGCGTCGACAAAAAGAGCGACACACTCGCCCAGGACACGTCGCTGAACCGCGATCTGCAGATGGCGAATCAGGACACCACTGCGCAGCCTGCGCTTCAGGACGTTCCCACAACCGGCACGCCAGGCACAACCGCTCCGGTTGCAAGCTCGCCGTCGCGTACGACCAGCCGGCCGCGCTCCACAGGAACAGTCGTGAGAACGCCGCCGCGAACAACGCCGCGCACCACTACGCCGAGCGCGCCGACAACTACTACGACAGCAAGCGGCAACACCGTCACGAAAGGATCGAGTGGATCCGAAGGCCGGCTTGGCAGCATTGCCGCCGGAACGGAAATCAATCTCAGCTCGAATTCGCGCGTCTGCACCAACACTCACAAGGTTGGTCAGCGTTTCAGCGCAACCGTCAGCAACACTGTGACCGGATCGAACGGCGCAACAATTCCTGCGGGCGCAACTGCAACTGTTGAGATAACCGAGCTGAGCCGCAGCGAGAATGCGAACGACCGCATCAACATGGGCTTTCGTGTTGTATCCGTGACTTTCGGCGGCCGCACGTACCCGATCGACGCGACGACGACGTACGCAAATGTTGACCGCGTGCGTAATCAGCCGAAGAGCAAGGACGTGCAGAAGGTGATCGGAGGCGCCGCAGTTGGCGCGATCATCGGCCAGGTGCTGGGCAAGGATACGAAATCAACGGTGATCGGCGCAGCGACAGGCGCAGCTGCAGGAACCGCTGCAGCGGCTGCGACTGCGAATTACGAAGGCTGTGTGCCGTCAGGTGGAAGACTGACGATCACTCTGGATAACGCAGCGACAGTGAAGGCATAAATCGAATGCTGAATGCTGAATTCTGACTAAGTGCGTAGTTGGTCAGCATTCAGCATTCAGCATTCGTCAGTATCCTGCCGCTCCTCCTCTCCCACGCGGGTCGTCCATTCCTTCCCAGCCATTTGAGACCCGTCGAATTGCGACCACTGATCCTCCGATGTAGCCCTGCGGCACAATCGTGTATCCCATCTGCTTCAGCTTGTCGACAACTGAAGGCTCGAACCCACCGTCGTCGATCCTGAGATCGTCGGGGAGCGCCTGATGGTGAATGCGCGGCGCGCTCATCGCGTCGCTTAACGTCATTCCGTGCTCGATCACATTGAGAATCACCTGCGCTGTGCTCGTGATTATTCGAGGCCCGCCTCGAGCGCCGAGCACCATGAAGACTTTGCCTTGCGGGTCGAGCACGATTGTCGGTGACATTGCGCTCAGCATGCGCTTGCCAGGAGCGATTGCGTTCGCTTCGCCCTGCACAAGGCCAAACATGTTCGGCTTGCCGGGCTGCGACGAAAAATCGTCCATCGTGTTGTTGAGAAAGAAACCGGCGCCTTTCACGAAAACCGCTGCACCATACAGTCCGTTCAGGGTTGTCGTTGTCGCAACCGCATTGCCTTTGTCGTCGACAACGGAGTAGTGCGTTGTCTCCATTCCTTCCCTGATCGGCATCGCGATGCTCGACGTCGGCGTGTGATGAGCCGAGTCGATGGTGGTCCGGAGCTGTACGGCGTAGCTCTTACTCGATAAGCGCTCGAGGGGAATTTTCACAAATGCGGGATCGCCAAGAAGCGCATTGCGATCGAGGAACGCGCGCTGAAACGCCGAAGCGAGAAGATGGAGGTACTGCGCGCTGCCGAATGCGGGAAGCCGTGACGGTCCATCGAGAATGTTCAGAGTCTCGCCGATCGTAATACCGCCTGATGATGACGGTGGCATTGTGATCAGCGAATACCCACGGAAGCCAGTCGTTATGGGCTTTCGCCAGATGGGCTGATATCGCGCGAGATCCTTCGCGGTAATGAGCCCGCACCCGTGCGCGCCTCTTTCCTTTTGCGATATGCGCGGCGGGCAGTCACGCCGCATCTCCGCCGCGATCAGCGCGGCGACTTTTCCTCGATAAAACCCGTTCACGCCTTCGCGCGCGACCGCGCGCAGCGTATTCGCAAGATCAGTTTGAATGAGTAGTGACCCGACTGGCAACGGCTTACCGCCAGGGAAGAACACGTCACCACCGGCATAGTGCATTATCAGTGAATCTTTTCCATGAAGCGATCGCGCCAGAACTGAATCGACGATGAACCCCTGCGAAGCCAGCCGAATGGCGGGCTCCATTACTTTCGCCAGCGGAAGAACCCCGTATTTCGCTTGAGCTGCTGTCAGTCCTCCGACAACGCCGGGAACGCCGGAGGCAGACCGGCCGTTGATGCTGTATGTCGTGAGATTTCCCGCCGAGTCGACGTACATGTCACGAAATGCTGCGGCAGGCGCTGTTTCGCGATAGTCGAGCGCTGCAGCGCGGCCATCGGCCATGCGGATCACCATGTATCCTCCGCCGCCGATGTTCCCTGCTTCGGGATAGGTCACTGCCAGTGCAAATCCAACTGCTACTGCTGCATCGACTGCGTTGCCGCCGGCTTTCAGGATCTCGACGCCGGCTTGTGCTGCCTGGCGGTTGCTGCTTGCAACCATCGCGTGCTTTGACGCAGCTGCTCGATTCAATGTTGCGGGATACTGCCAGGTCTGCGGGATTTGCGCGTTAGCCGCTTGTGCCAGGCTTAGCAGGGCAAGAATAGTTCGCATGCCTTGAAAGCTACTCTAGAAAACGATGCCAGAAGAAAGACGCGCGCCCCCCGGCGGCTCATAGCTTGTAGCCAGGCTTAGCGCTTAGCCTTCAGCGTGCTGAAACGGATTTAATACGTATTTAACACGGAGATCCCGGAGCAATCGGAGCATCCACGGAGCAACTACGGGAGTCCTTGTGAGTTTGTGGGAAAATGAGAAATACGCGTTGTTCTGGTTCAAAAACAACAAATTAAAAAAATGGCTTTCTCATTAACTCAGTAACTCACAAAATTCCCTGTATTTCTCCGTGGATGCTCCGCTTGCTCCGGGATCTCCGTGTTAAATACGTATCGTATCAAATCCGTTTCAGCACGCTGAAGGCTAGGCGCTAAACCTAGCCACAAGCTGCGAGCCGCCGAGAGGCGCGCGTCTTTGTGGTCTAACGGCGCGTTCGAAGTCGATTCCCAAATCCATAGCGGAAATTCAAGCGAAGCGTTCGCTGCGTCAGAGTGTTGCTGTCCTCGCTCGTAAGTCCTTTCCGCTCGTGAATGGCAAGACCAAAATCCTGAACGACACTGATCTGCATGGAAGGATTCAGCGTGTATCCGAAGCCGTATCCGAACGTGAAGTACGGATCGATGTTGCCATTGATCGGCTCCAGCGCAGCGCCGTCATCGTCGCGTTTGAGACTGCGATACTGAATCGCGCCGGCCGACGCCTCGAGCACCTGGTGCAGCCCAAGTCCGCCGCCAACATGGAACGAAGCACCGAGCGAGATCATGTCGAGATGTGCGCCGCAGCGCTCACAGCTGTTTGAGCCCCCCGGACCGAGATATGTGAACGGCGCATGCATGTACGTTCCAGTCGCGCCAATCGAAGCCGTTCCTCGAAATGCCTTCTCCACGGCAAGACGATACTGCGGCACTGACGCACGCCCAAAATCCCACACGCTGCGGGTGCCGCCGTCACTGACGTCATTGCCGTTGAACAACCCGATGCTTCCGGACACCCACGCCGACGGCTCCGGGATACGCGGCACTCTCCGCCGCACCTGCGACTGAGCCGGAGCTGCACATAAAACGATCATCGACAATGCAAAAAGTTTCTTCACCGGGTAACTTCTCCTCGTGCACTTCAACCGCGCTGCGAATGCTTGATCCACGGACGACAGAGCGTCGCAATCCGCGGACCGCCTCAATCGATCTCGCGTCGTCGCTCGAGATCGTCGACTTGATAAACACCGAAGACCAGCTTGTTCCCCGTGCGGTCGCCACACAGCGTGAGCAGATAGCAAAAGCAATCGACCTTGCCGAGCGAACTTTCCGCGCGGGTGGGCGGCTGTTTTATGTTGGCGCAGGTACATCGGGAAGACTTGGTGTGCTCGACGCGAGCGAGATTCCTCCAACATTCGGCGCTGATCCGGTGATGGTGCAGGGAATCATTGCCGGCGGGCTTCCCGCCCTCACTCGCGCGCAGGAAGGTGCCGAAGACATCGTCGAAAACGGCGCGAAAGAAATGGATGCCAGCGGAGTGAACTCCGATGATTTTGTCATTGGCATAGCAGCATCCGGCACTACTCCGTACGTGCACGCCGCGGTGAGGCGCGCTGCGCAGCTCGGCGCGAGCACTGGAGTTGTCGCATGCAGCAAGCTTCCCGATGAAGTGGTCGAGAGTGTCGATGTCGCAATCGTTCCAGTAGTCGGGCCAGAAGTAGTGACGGGCTCGACACGCATGAAAGCGGGAACGGCAACAAAGCTCGTTCTCAACATGATCACCACCGGCGCAATGATCAGGCTTGGCAAAACTTACGGGAACCTGATGGTCGATCTTCGTGCGACGAACAACAAGCTCAAAGACCGGAGCGAGCGAATTGTCGTTGAAGTGTGCGGGGTGACGCGCGAAGAAGCTCGTACGCTGCTCGATGCAGCAGATAAAAGCGTCAAGACGGCGATCGTAATGCAGAAGCTCGGCATCGATCGTGACGGTGCACTCGCTGCGCTCGAGAAAGCGGGAGGAGTGATTCGTCGCGCCATTCCTGATGCGCCGCCGCCGGTTCCCGGGTGAGCGAGACGAAAGTTCTCATCGGGTTGATGTCGGGCACGTCACTCGATGGAATCACTGCCGCGGTCACTCGCTTCACTGAAGACAACGGACGCATTTCAGCTGAGCTCGTCGGCTTTATCTCGCACGACTACACGCCCGGGCAACGCGAGCGACTTGCGAATGCGCTCACCGGCGCGACCCCATCGGAATACACGCGACTCAATTTCGACCTCGGTGGCTGGCTCGCCGACGCTGCGATTGCAGCAATTGCAGAGGCTGGAGTTGCGAAGCGGGACATTGCCGCGATTGCGTCTCATGGTCAGTCCATCTGGCACGAGCCGGGTCACTCCACCTGGCAGACTGGTGAATCGTCTGTCATCGCTGAACGCACCGGCATCGACGTCATCAGTGATTTTCGCGTGCGTGACATGGCGGCAGGCGGCCAGGGTGCACCGCTCGTGCCGATGGCCGATGCAGTTCTCTTCTCTCACGACACGAAGTGGCGCGCGCTTCAGAACCTCGGCGGAATTGGAAATGTGTCAGTGGTTCCGCCTGGTGGAGATTTGCGTGCCGTTCGCGCGTTCGACACCGGCCCAGGCTGTGGTGTGATCGACAAAGTGGTTCGGGCGCTTCGGCCGGAGCTTGCCTACGATGTGGATGGAATGCTTGCATCGAAGGGAAAACCGGTGAAGTCCGTTGTCGACCGGCTGCTCGAGGACGATTTCTTCAAATCGCCTCCGCCGAAATCAACCGGCCCGGAGCTTTTCAGTCCCCGCTACACTGAAAAGCTCATCAGCGATTGCCGCGCAGAATCGGCAGGCTGTACTGATGAAGACATTGTCGCGACCGCTGTGTCGCTCACCGCGCGCAGCATTGC
>DASROK010000361.1:0-8689 GCA_035646915.1 Gemmatimonadaceae bacterium | reverse complement strand
GAAGGAGACCATCAACACGATGGTCGATCAGCTGCGCTCCTTCGCCGCCGAAGTCAGCCGCGTCGCGCGAGAAGTCGGTACCGAAGGCAAGCTCGGTGGCCAGGCGCAGGTGCCAGGCGTCGCCGGCACCTGGAAGGATCTCACCGACTCGGTCAACGCGATGGGCACCAACCTCACCGCGCAGGTCCGCAACATCGCCGAGGTCACGACGGCGGTCGCGCGCGGCGATTTGTCGCGCAAGATCACGGTCGACGTGCAGGGCGAAATTCTCGAGCTCAAGAATACAATCAACACGATGGTCGATTCGCTCTCGGTGTTCGCGGGCGAAGTGACGCGTGTTGCGCGCGAGGTAGGATCAGAAGGAAGACTGGGCGGACAAGCCAACGTGCCGGGAGTTGCAGGCACATGGAAGGATCTCACTGACAACGTGAACTTCATGGCGTCCAACCTTACCGGCCAGGTGCGTAACATCGCTGATGTTACGACTGCAGTGGCGCGTGGTGATCTGACACGAAAGATGACCGTAGATGTGAAGGGAGAGATTCTCGAGCTCAAGAACACCATCAACACGATGGTCGATCAGCTCTCCGGCTTCGCGTCCGAAGTAACACGCGTTGCGCGCGAGGTGGGAACGGAAGGAAACCTTGGAGGACAGGCGGAGGTGCCGGGTGTCGGCGGAACGTGGAAGGATCTCACCGACAACGTGAACACGCTTGCAGGAAACCTCACCGGCCAGATTCGAAACATCGCACTCGTTACGACTGCGGTGGCAAATGGAGACTTGTCGCAGAAAATCACCGTCGAAGTGCGCGGCGAAATTCTAGAGCTCAAGAACACGATCAACGCGATGGTGGATTCGCTGCGAGTGTTCGCGGACGAAGTAACGCGCGTTGCAAAGGAAGTAGGTACCGAAGGAAAACTCGGCGGTCAGGCAGAAGTGCCGAACGCAGCCGGAACGTGGAGAGCACTCACCGACAACGTGAATGCAATGGCGAACTCTCTCACGATTCAGGTGCGCGCAATTGCAGAAGTCGCGACAGCAGTGACGCGCGGTGACCTCACGGGACAGATCACGGTAGAGACTCAGGGAGAGCTCGATGAGCTCAAGAACAACCTGAACCAGATGATCGGGAACCTGAAGGACACGACAGAGAAGAACAACGAGCAGGACTGGCTGAAGACGAACCTCGCGAAGTTCTCTCGCATGATGCAGGGGCAGAAGGATCTGGAAGCAGTGTCCAAGCTCATCATGTCGGAGCTCACACCGCTGGTCTCGGCGAATTTCGGCGCGTTCTACATCATGGAGAACGAAGGCACAACGCCGGTCTTGAAGCTCATTGCAAGCTACGCATACAAGGAAAGGAAGCACGTTGCGAATCGCTTCCATCTTGGTGAAGGTCTCGTTGGACAATCAGCTCTCGAGAAGAAACCAATTCTTCTCACGAGTGTTCCCGATGATTACATCAGGATCACATCGGGACTTGGTGAAGCAGCGCCTCGCAACATCCTTGTGCTGCCGGTGTTGTTCGAGGGCGAAGTCAAAGCGGTCGTGGAGCTCGCTTCGTTCCTGCCGTTCAGCCAGATCCACCAGATATTCCTCGACCAGCTCGCGGAATCTGTCGGCGTTGTGCTGAACATGATCTCGGCGAACATGCGCACCAGCGAGCTGCTCGAGCAGTCGCAGCAGCTCACGCAGGAGCTGCAGAGCCAGTCGCAGGAGCTCAAGCAGCAGCAGGAAGAGCTCAAGAAGTCGAACTCCGAGCTCGAGGCTCAGACCAAGTCACTGCGCAGCTCCGAGGAGCTGCTGCGTGATCAACAGGTCGAGCTGCAGCAGGTCAACGAAGAGCTCGAGGAGAAAGCATCACTTCTCGCCGAGCAGAACAGGAAGGTCGAGCAGAAGAATGATGAAGTCGAAGCAGCGCGGCTCGCTCTCGAAGAAAAAGCGGAGCAGCTCGCGCTTTCATCGAAATACAAGTCGGAGTTCCTGGCGAACATGTCGCACGAGCTGAGGACTCCGCTCAACAGCCTGCTGATCCTGAGCAAGCTTCTGACGGACAACAAGGACGGCAACCTCTCAGAGAAGCAGGTGGAGTACGCGAAGACGATCCATTCGTCGGGAAGTGATCTGCTCTCGCTGATCAACGACGTGCTCGACATTGCGAAGGTCGAAGCGGGCAAGATGGAAGTGAATGCGATCGATACACCGATCGCAGAGCTGAACGCATCGCTCGACAGAAGCTTCCGTCCTGTAGCAGAAGAGAAGGGGCTCGACTTCAAGGTCGAAGTGCAGCCCGATGTTCCGCCGATCATCTACACCGACGGACAACGAGTCGAGCAGGTGCTCAAGAATCTCCTGTCGAACTCTTTCAAATTCACGACAGAAGGGAGTGTTTCGCTGACGGTGAGGAAAGCAGAGAACAATCGCCGGTTCCTTCAGCCGACACTCAACAGCGGGACAGTGATTGCGTTTGCGGTAACTGACACAGGTATTGGAATCGCGAGCGACAAGCAGCGCCTGATATTCGAAGCGTTCCAGCAGGCAGATGGCACAACCAGCCGGAAGTTTGGTGGAACGGGTCTCGGTCTTTCAATCAGCCGTGAGATTGCGCGTCTCCTGGGCGGCGAGATAAGGGTCGAGAGCGCACCAGGCAAGGGGAGCACGTTCACCCTGTTCCTGCCGGCGCGCTATCAGGAGACGCCGGAGCACCGGCGCGCGATGAGCGCCCCCGATGCGACAGTAGACCGTCCGCGCACGCCACGGATCACGCCAAGCACGACCTGGCGTCCGACGCCGCAGACGCAGAAAGCACTCACGCCGCCGGCCCGTCCGGAGCGACGCGCGGCGCAATATGTCGTGGAAGACGATCACGAGCACATCAATCCGGGCGATCGGGCTGTACTGATCGTCGAGAACGATGCCAACTTCGCGAAGATCCTTCTCAACATGGCACGGGAGAAAGGATTCAAGGGAATCGTCTGTCTCGACGGAGACAGCGGGCTTGCTGCAGCTCACGAATATCGTCCTGATGCAATAACACTCGACATCGACATGCCGGGCCTCGACGGATGGAAAGTGCTGGAGAGGCTCAAGCATCATCCGAGCACGCGGCACATTCCGGTTCACATCATCAGCGGAATCGAGCGCCGGCAGCAGGGACTGAAAGCTGGTGCAATGGCTTACCTCGCCAAGCCGGTGAGCAAGGAAGCACTCGATGACGCGTTCCAGAAAATTGCGTCGTTCATCGATGACATTCCGAAGCATCTTCTGGTGGTGGAAGACGATGAATCGCAGCGGAATGCGATTGTCGATCTCATCGCGCACGAGGATGTCGAGATCACTGCTGTAGAGTCGGCGGAACGGGCGATGGAGGAGCTGGCGTCCGGCAAGCATTACGACTGCGTTGTGCTCGACCTCGGCCTCTCCAACATGAGCGGGTTCGATTTCCTGGAGAAGGTGAAGTCGGATCCGGACATGACAGAGCTTCCAATCATCGTGTACACAGGTAAGCAGCTGTCACGAGAGGAAGAAACGCGAATCAAGAAGTACGCTGAGACGATCATCGTGAAGGACGTCCGCTCGCCGGAGCGCCTTCTCGACGAGACCGCCCTGTTCCTGCACAGGGTCGAGGCAAAACTGCCGGAGCAGAAGCGCAAGATGCTCGAGCAGCTGCACGATGCTGACGCCGTGATTGCCGGGAAGAGAGTGCTGATCGTCGACGACGATGTGCGCAATATCTTCTCGCTCACGAGTGTGCTCGAGGATCATGGAATGAACGTGCGCTTCGCGGAGAACGGGAAGGACGCGATTCAGGCACTGGAAGACGATTCCAATGTCGACGTCGTTCTGATGGATGTCATGATGCCGGAGATGGATGGCTATCAAACCACCCGCGCGATTCGAGCGATGGACCAGTTCAAGTCCCTGCCCATCATTGCGCTCACCGCCAAAGCAATGAAGGGTGACAGGGAGAAATGCATTGCCGCAGGAGCCTCGGACTACATAACGAAACCGGTAGACACCGAACAGCTTCTGTCGTTGTTGAGAGTGTGGCTGTACAAGTAGACGATGCGCTTCCCACTGCGGCAGCGCTCGAAACGGGCTATGATCCGGAGCTCGAGCGAATCGAGATCGAGCTGCTGCTGGAAGGGGTATACCGGAACTACGGTTTCGATTTTCGCTCGTATGCGTATGCGTCGATCAGGCGCAGACTGTGGAAGCGAATAGAAGCGGAAGGGCTCGCCACCGTAAGCGCCCTGCAGGCGAGAGTGCTCCACGAGCCGCAGCTGATGGAGAAGCTGCTGCTCGATCTCTCGATCAACGTGACGGCGATGTTCCGGGATCCCTCGTTCTATCATGCGTTTCGCAAGCACGTGATTCCGCTCCTGAGGACCTATCCATTCATCAGGTTGTGGCACGCAGGGTGCGCGACGGGCGAGGAAGTCTACTCGATGGCGATCCTTCTCCAGGAAGAAGGGCTGTACGAGAGGGCCAGAATCTACGCCACCGACATCAACGAAGTCGTGCTGCAGAGAGCAAAAGAAGGGATTTTTCCGCTGGACAGGATGCAGGAATACACGGAGAACTACATCGCCGCAGGCGGACAGCGTGCGTTCTCCGATTACTACCATGCGAAGTACGGCGGAGCGCTGTTCGACGAGTCACTCACGAAGAACGTGGTGTTTTCACTCCACAACCTCGTCACTGATCACTCTTTTGCCGAGTTCAATGTGATCTTCTGCAGGAACGTTCTGATCTATTTCGACAAGACGCTCCAGGCAAAAGTACACGGGCTGTTCTACGACAGTCTCGGGATGTTTGGAATTCTCGCACTGGGCAGCAAGGAGTCGATGCGATTCTCTCCATATGAAGAGAGGTACGATCAGCTCAACGGACCCGAGAAGATTTTCCGGAAGGTACGGTGAGCAATCTCGAAATCGGGGTGATTGGAGCATCATGGGGCGGGCTTGCGGCGCTGAGCAAGCTGTTTTCCGGATTGCCCGGTGACTTCAACATACCGCTGCTCGTTGTACAACATCGCAGTCGTCATGGGGACAATCTCCTTGGGACGCTGCTGCAGGACGTAACGAAGCTTCGCGTCGTAGACGTCGAAGACAAGGAACCCCTGCAAGCGGGCTGCGTGTACATTGCTCCCGCTAACTACCACCTGCTCGTCGAGGACGGACATCTCTCCCTTACTACGGATCCACTCGTTCGCTTCAGCAGACCATCGATCGACGTGACATTCGCATCCGCGGCCGACGCATATCGTTCTGCTGCACTTGGCGTCGTCCTGACGGGCGCGAATGACGACGGCTCGCAAGGCTTGCGGAGAATCGTGGACGTGGGTGGAAAGGCAATCGTCCAGGATCCCTCGACGGCCGAAAGCAAGACGATGCCTTCTGCTGCGATGAAAGCCGTGCCCGAAGCAGAAGTGATTCCACTCTCCGGCATCAGCGCACGGCTTGTGGAGCTGGCGTCGCACAAGGTGCAGCATCCGCAGAAGAGAGCCGGCTGATGGAAGACCGCCGCGTCAAGCTCCTGCTGGTCGATGATCGCCCCGAGAACCTCGTTGCGCTCGAAGCGATACTCGAGCCACTTGGGCAGACGCTGGTGCTCGCGCATTCCGGAGAAGAAGCTCTCAAGTGCGTTCTTCAGCATGAGTTCGCGTGCATCCTGCTCGACGTGCAAATGCCGGAGATGAATGGGTTCGACGCTGCGCAGATCATCAAGTCACGAGAGAAATCGCGCTACATCCCGATCATTTTCCTGAGCGCGATCAACAAGGAAGACTCGTACGTCTTCAAGGGTTACTCGATGGGTGCGGTGGACTATGTCTTCAAACCATTCAATCCGGATGTGCTTCGCTCCAAGGTCGCAGTCTTTGTCGACCTGTATCTCAAGCAGCAGCAGATCATGGAGCAGGCGGAGATGCTCGCAGAGAGTCAGCGCCGGGAGATGGAGCTGGAACACAGAGCCGAGCTTCTCGAGACTGAAGCGAAATCAGCGGCACAGCTTGCCGAGCTGAACAAGCAGCTTCAGGACAGGCAGAAGGAGCTCGAGCAGGCAATGGGAGTCCGAAACCGGTTTTATGCGTCGATGAGTCATGAGCTGCGCACGCCAATCAACGCGGTAATCGGCTACAGCACGCTCATGATCGACAACATCTATGGACCGCTCAACGAAAAACAGCGCGAAGGACTGCAGCGAACGCTTCGCGCCGCACGTCATCTTCTCGAGCTGGTGAACGACGTGCTCGACCTCTCGAAGATCGAAGCTGGAAAGATCGAGCTCTCGATGCAGCAGGTGAATGCCGCAAGCCTGATCGAGGACTTGTTCGTCACGGTTCGTCCGCTTGCTGACGAACACGGAACGAAGCTTTCGTTCGAGCCGCCCAAGGAACCGATAACTGTCATCACCGATCCGCGGCGCGTGCGGCAGATTCTCCTGAATCTTCTGTCGAACGCGATCAAGTTCGGTTTACAGAAGCCGATAACTGTCGAGTGCTCGCGGAATGAACGTGGAGGTGTCTCGATATCGGTGATCGATCATGGTGAAGGAATCTCCGAAGCAGACCAGCCTCGAATTTTCGAGGAATTTGTCCAGGTTTCTCCGACTCAGCAGCTTGGGACCGGACTGGGGCTTCCTATCTCGAGGAGGCTTGCCACGCTGCTGGATGGTTCGCTGGATGTCGAATCGCAGGCCGGCATCGGCAGCCGGTTCACGCTGAATCTTCCAGCCGAGGGGACGGCGCGGGTGTATGATCCGGAGGAATTTCCGGACGAAACCGGGGTAGAAAAAGGGGCCGAAAAGCCTCCCGGAAAAACTCCTGACAAGATACTGGCACCAGGGGTTCGGGTGGCATAGACCCTGCCCTTACAGGGGGTCTGGTCGCGCAGTGCGGCCGTCATTCGGGAGGAAATAATGAAAAAATTCAAGATGTTTTTGATCGTCCCAGCGGCCATTCTGGCAGTAGCCTGCGGACGTGACGATAGCAAGAAGGTCGATGACGCACTGAACGCGGACCTGACACTTGCGGCGCAGGCGCGGCCTTATACGGCGATGGACAGCATTTCGGCGATGGAGCGTGCGTATGCGGCCCAGGGTCTGGCGCCGGTGGGTTATGCGCCCAATGGGTACGCTCCGGTGGTCAACCAGCCGGTTCGTGAGCGTGTTGTTTACCGCGACCGCCCCGTTTACAGGTCTACGAGAAGCTCCGGCTCCTCGGGGACGTACTCGACCGCGCGTACAACCACGCGAGTCAAGCACACGAAGCGTGACGCGGCCATTGGTGCGGCAGCTGGTGCGGCGATCGGAGCAGTGACGAGCCGCGATAAGCTCAAGGGCGCAGTTGTCGGCGGCGTAGCCGGCGCGGTGCTCGGCGGCGTGCTCGGCAACAACGTCGATATTACCAAGCGATAATCTGCCTGGGAGACCGAAACCCCCGTGCTTTTTGCACGGGGGTTTTTTTGTTATGCGGTGCCGAAATGACAGATGTTTAAATATCACAAATATTCTTTGCGCTTCAAGTGACCGAACCGACCTGTCCAAGTGTCTACCCAAGGCGTCCAGCTAGTGAGACAAGGTGCGAATGCTGAATGCCGAATGCTGACTAAACAACGCTACCAGAAGCCTTGTGCAAGCGTCTGATAAGCCGTACGATGGGGCGACAGTGACTGATACAAACCAACGTTTGCGAGCGCTATGCGTTGCTCGCCATCGATATTTGTCCGACCACTTAGCCAGATTCTTCGCGGATCTTGGCGTCGAGACAAAGGATGCCGCAGGGCTCCATGATGCTCTCCTTGTGTCGCGGCTCTTCGAGCCGGATCTCGTGATCTGCGAGTATGAAGTGCTGGTGACGCTTTCCCTGGAAGCCTGGGAGCGCGATGCGCTGCTCTCGAAAACGCCGGTGATCGCGGTGAGTCTCACACGGCGTCCTCATGAGGCGCATCTGCTCGATGTAAACGGCATCGGCGGATTTTTGTATCTGCCCCTTCTCAACTCCGATGCGGCAATGCGGATTCTCTCCGCCAGCGCATCGCGGCCGCGCTACACGCCGACGGCGGTATCATCCCTCGTTGAAGGAGTGGCGACCGCCGAATACTGAATACTGAATGCTGACTGACTGAGAGCCAGTCAGCATTCAGATTCAGCATTAAATTTCCTGTCATGTCGAGCGAACCGATCACCAGTGTCTTCAACGACGGCTACATCGCTGAAGCCTATGAGTCTTATCGCCGTGATCCATCGTCTGTAGACGAATCGTGGCGCCAGTTCTTCCGCTTTGCGGAGAGCATTTCCGGAGTCACTGGCACTGGCACGCCGGCCGTCACCGCAGACGCTGAGATTCTTCGAAAGGTCGCCGGCGCAGCCTCACTGGTAGACTCGATTCGCGCATACGGCCATCTGGCGGCCGACACAGATCCACTCGGCAACAGACCTCCGGGGACGCAGGAGCTGAGCCCTGAATTTCATGGTCTGACCGAAGATGATCTGAAACTCATTCCCGGATCGGCTCTTCGCTCGAATGAATCAACGGCAGCGGAAGTGGTCAACCGGCTGCGCTCGCTCTATTCCGCGAACGTTGGATTCGAGTTCGATCATCTTGGCGATGCAAAGGAACGCGAATGGCTGCGCGAGCAGATCGAAAGCGGTCGCGTGCATCAGCCTTTGACCGAGGATGAAAAG
>DASROK010000360.1:0-7707 GCA_035646915.1 Gemmatimonadaceae bacterium | reverse complement strand
CTTCATGACGAGATCCGCGAGCCACGGTGCGAGATTAGGCCGGCGCTTCTGAATGAGTTCGGGAGCTTCAACCGCATGCGCTGCAAGCAAACCCTGTGTCGACCTTCCGCTGAAGGGAGGCGAGCCGGTCAGCATCTCGTACGCAAGAACTCCGAACGAATAGATATCCGCACGATGATCGACCGATGGATCAGCGACTGCCTGCTCCGGTGACATGTAAGCAGGTGTGCCGATCGACACACCGGCAGTGGTCATTCCCTGCGAGTCGCGCGCGATAGTCGATTCGTTAAGCGCTTTCGCGACTCCGAAGTCAGTGACGAGAGCGAACTCGTCCGAGATCATCACGTTGTCGGGCTTGATGTCGCGATGCACGATTCCGTGCTTGTGCGCATAAGCGATCGCAGCGGCAACCTCGCGAAGAATTCTTACAGCATCAGCGAGCGGGAGCTCCCCAGCGCGATCGAGCCGCTCGCGAAGTGATTCGCCTTCGATGAACGGCATCGTGAAGTACGGCCGTCCTGCGATCTCACCTGACGCAAGGACGGGAACTATGTGCGCGTGCTGAAGCTTTGCAGCAACCTGAATCTCTCTCCTGAACCGGTCTGCACTGATTCCTTCGGCGATATTTTCAGGAAGAACCTTGATCACAACGGGGCGATCGAGGTGGATCTCGGTCGCAAGAAATACGCGGCTCATTCCAGCGCCGCCGAGCTCGCGCTCTACGCGATAAGTCCCCGAGAGGGTGGATGCGAGAGTCTCAAGAAGGTCGGGCACGGCCAGAAAATCTACTGTTAATCAACGCTTAGTTCAGCGGGTGGTAATTGACGTCGAGGATATCGAGTCGCTTCAGATGGATTGGGAGTCTTGTTTTGAAGTCTGCGAGATTGCGGCGATCCTTTGGAGTCCACAGAACTTCGGCCAGTGCCGACTCTCGCGGGAATGCCATGTACTCCACCTGCTTGGGTCCCGGGAAATACTCCGACCATAGTTGAGCCTGTGCGCCGAGTATGTGCTTTGTGTACTGCGGCTCGAGTTGCGGAGGGATGGGCTCGAAGGAATAGACACTGTCAAGCGGAAGAAATCCGCCGATTGCGAGCGGTTCATTGGCCACATCTTTAGTCTGGTAATAATCGAAGTACACGCGGCTTGTTGGTGTCATCACTACGTCGTGACCCTGTCGTGCAGCGGCAATTCCTCCTTCGATACCTCGCCACGACATGACTGTCGCATTCGGAGCAAGTCCGCCTTCGAGTATTTCATCCCATCCGATAAGGCGGCGTCCGTGCTGAGTGAGATACGCATCCATCTTGTGAATGAACCAGCTTTGCATCTCGTTCTCATCCTTCAGGCCGAGCTCCTTGATTCGTTGCTGAACGTAGGGGCTCGCTTTCCATTCGTCCTTTCTTGCTTCATCTCCTCCAATGTGAATGAATTTTCCTGGAAAAAGGTCGAGCACTTCTGAGAGCACATCCTGCATGAACGTGACGCTCGAGTCACTTGGCTTGAGAATGTGCTCGCTGACGCTCCAGTACTCTCGCACGTTGACTGGATGTGTGACGGTGCCCAACCACGGATACGCGGAGACCGCGGCCTGAACGTGTCCGGGCATTTCGATCTCCGGCACGACATTGATGTAGCGAGCTTTTGCATAGGCGACTACTTCGCGGATGTCAGCCTGCGTGTAGAATCCACCGTGCCGAGTTCCATCGAACACACGCTTGGTTGAATCATTGGTGTGATGGCCGATCAACGTCTGATTTCGCCACGCACCGACTTCAGTAAGGCGCGGATACTTCTTGATCTCGATGCGCCAGCCCTGGTCATCGGTAAGATGCCAGTGAAAGGAATTCATTTTGTGCAGCGCGAGGAGGTCGATGAACTTCTTGACGAACTCCTTGGGCATGAAATGTCGTGAGACGTCGAGGTGCATTCCCCGCCATGCAAAGCGCGGTGAATCTTCGATATGAAGTGCTGGCGCTGTCCATGCTGTGCCGCTGACTGTCGCTTCGCGGAATATCTCTACAGGAAGAAGCTGTCTCAGTGATTGTATTCCGTAGAAAATTCCCGCTTCCTTCGGGGCGCGGATGGTGATGGCGCCGCGTGCAACATCGAGCACGTAACCTTCGTCGCCGAGCCTGGCGAGTGTGGGATCGATCCTTAGAACGATTCTGTTTCCTGCCGGCGTGCCGGTTCGTACAGCGAGATCGAATCCAGTTGCCGGCTCGAGGTATCTCTCGAGCTGTTTCCCGAGACTCGAAGTCTTTGCTGTGGTCCAGATCACGGTCGATGGAGTGAGCGTGAACTGGCCTTCTTTCATCTCGAGCTTTGCTGGCTGAGGGATGATGCTTACAGCGAGGAGGGCTGCAGTGAGTATCATGGTCGCGAGGTGTTATTTGTTGACAAGAAGATTGCGCCCCCATTTGCCCTTGAGCCAGGAAAGCCCGGGATCGCGCTTGAGATGAAGCTGGTAGTGAACGTCCTCACGCGGCTCGACTTTTTCCATGAATCGAACAGCGCCCAGTGTATCTCCCAGGGCTGCGAGGGCAGCGCCCATGTATGCACCTTCATGCCTGTTCGGGTGAATCGTATCGATCAGCTGCTTAGCCCGTATCAGCCAATCGCGAGCCTTCGACTTATCGCGATGTCCCGCAAGCGCACGGACCAGCATGATGTATGAGTTTCCGCGCTCGCTCCCACCTCCAAGCTGCGCCTGAATCTCGTACTGCCTTGCGGACTCGAGCGGTTTTCCCAGCTCGTACGAAAGCTGTCCCGTTGCATCACGCGCGAGCGGATAAGTTGGATCGAGGTTGACGGCGCTGTCCGCCCACTTCATGCCTTTCTGATACTCGCCAGTCCAGAGGTAATGGAGCGCGATGAACGACAGCACTTCGGTGTTCGATGGATCGAGCCTCGCAGCATGCATCCACGCGGCGATTGCGGCGGAATCATTCAGCGCTTCCTGCATTACCAGGCCGAGCTCGTGCCACGCGGGAACGTAAGTGCTGTCGAGCGCGAGCGCCTTCCTCACTCCGAACAACCTCGGCGCGTTATCAGTCGGATCCAGAAGTCGTGCGGACCTGGCTTTCACGAGCCACGTCGCTGCGTCATTTGGCGCAAGAATGATTGCCTTCTCGCTTGCTCTCGCTGAAATAGCGATGAGGGAATCATCCGAAATTCCCGGGACGCCCGATCCTCGCGTGGCCGCAAAGTTCGCAGTGCGCGCGAGATCGGCCCAGGCAAGAGCGAATGTCGAATCCCGCTGAATGGCCTGCGTGTAAAGCGCGATCGCCTGCGCCCAGCCTGGACCTGTGCGTCTTGCCTGCTGAGCTTTCGCAAGCTGATAAAGCTCGCGCGCGATTGAATCCTTGCTCATCGTCGAGTGAGGAGCGGCTGGCTTCGAATCGCGTTGTGACAGCGCCATCACGCCACCTGCCAATGCAACGGCGAGCGTCAATCCGCCAACGGCGAGTACACGATTTGACGGCCGTCGAGCCACAGATCTCGATCCTGTGTCAGACGAAACAAGCGCGCGCGCGAGCTCTGACGCATTTGCGAAACGTTCACGCTTGTCGCGTGCGATGGAACGACTCACAACCTGCTCGACATCATGAGACACTTCCGGCCGCAGCTGCCTCACCGGCTCGGCACGGCCAATGAGCGCGCGCGTGATAACTTCGCGCCCGCCCATTCCAAACGGGGGATTACCGGTGAGCATCTCGTACAACACGCATCCAATCGCCCACACGTCTGTCGACGCATCGATCTCTTCGCCGAGCGCCTGCTCCGGACTCATGTACGCAGTAGTTCCGATCGAGACGCCAGTTCCGGTGAGGCGATCATCTGTTGCGCTTTCTATCGCGCGCGCAATTCCGAAATCAGCGACGACTGCATGACCGCGCGACAGGAGAATGTTTTCAGGCTTGATGTCGCGATGAATGATGCCGAGCGAGTGTGCGTATCCGATTGCTTCGGCGGCTTCGCACGTAAGGCGTACTGCTTCGTCGATTGGAAGCGGTCCGTTCTTCTCGATGTGGTCGCGCAGTGTTTCCCCTTCGACGTACGGCATGACGTACCAGAGGCAATCACCCGCTTCGCCCGAATCGTGAACAGTTAGAATGTTCGGGTGCGACAGCTTTGCAGTGAGCTTGATCTCGCGAAGAAATCGCTCGCGCCCAAGTGCGAGCGCGACGTCGGGATGCATGACCTTGAGTGCGACGTCTCGATCATGTCTCAGGTCATGCGCGAGATAAACTGTCGCCATTCCGCCGCGTGCGATCTCACGCTCGATGGTGTACCGATTGCCGAGCTGCGCCTGGAGGTCCGACGGAATCGCCGTATGCATATGGGGCCAATACTATAGTAGTACAACGCGACCCAGCGCGAGCATCAGATGTTTTAAGGTTATTCGAGATTGTCGCGGAAGGTTTGAGCTACGCTGGTCCAGTCGTATCGCTCGCGCGCGATGCGTGCGAGATCGTTGCGGTAGACCGGAGAAATTTCGAGCGCGCGGGGAACCTGCTGAACGAGTGATGCGATTGTATCGTCGAGTGTGAGCTTCATGGTTTCGCCGACTTCTTCCGGAAGGTCGCGCGACACGGCATCGATGCTTGCTGCCATTCCGCCGAAATAGGTGCCGAGGGGGAAGCAGCCTGACGCGAGTGACTCGAGAAATACGAGGGGGCCGGCTTCGCGGACTACGGAAGGAAATATTCCAACGTCGCAGCAAGGGAAAAGAAAGCGGAGCTCGCGATGCGTGAGGTAGCCGGTGAAGACTACAGTGTCTGTTGTCATGAGACGCTTCGCTGTGTCGAAGTAGTGATCGAGATCGATAGTCGCGAAGAATGACGCGAGTCCCCTGAGGCTGCCGTCAGTGTCTTCCCAACCCGGGATCTCGCTCACGATTGTTCGATCGCCATTCTGTAAAGCAGTGAGGAACGATTCGATCGGCTCCCGCAGTGGGCCGTGGCCTACGACAACAAGGCGAACGCCCGGCGTCTGCTCCATGATGAGTGGGAGCGCTGCGATGATGCTTTGAATTCCCTTCATGGAGATAATGCGTCCAGTGAAGAGAAGGACGCGATCGTTCATCCAGTCGATGCTCTCGAGTTTCTTCTCGACATCCTGGTCGGGAAGCTTGTCAGGATTTCTGCCTCGCTCCTTGCCTTCGAGCTCTTTTTCGAGCTGGGCGATATTCTCCGCTCTGGATTCGCGTGGGATCGGTTGGAACTGTGATGCATCGACGCCAAGATGCAGATCGACGAGCTTCGATTCCACGTTCGGGACATCATTGAACACATTCGTCACGCGACTGCGCATCTCGTCGCCGATGACGAATACATGTTTCGCGCGCTTCATGGCCGACGATGCGTAGCGCTTGAAGCGCTCGTCTTTCTTTACTGCGTACTCGATGTCGCTGCCGTGCGGCATCACCGTAAATGACACACCAGTTTCTGCACTCACACGCTCGGCGACAACCGGCATGAGGACAGCGTGATTGGCGTGGATTGCGGTGATGCCATGTTGTTTAACAATTCTTCGGACGACATCGACGTTGCGCGTGATGTAAGTCTCGATCACTTCGTTTGGCAGCTCGATCATCGGGATGACGCGGTCGTATTCTTCGTAGTCGTCCTTAACGAACACCGGGAGAGTCTCGCCGATCTCCGGCTGATGCAGGATGCATTTGCCTTTGAACATCGGCTTGCGTTCGAGGGTTTGTTCGATGCTGCCAGTGAGCCGATGGCGCCAGGCTTCCGCTACTGCATCGTATTTCTCGGGGTGATTCTCCTGACAAACCAGGTGGACCGTTTCGCCTCGTTTGGCTAAGGCAGTGATAATCGAGCGAGTCCAGAGGTTGCTTCCGGAGCCTTCGAGGAGCCAGCCGTGAAGAATACAGATCATTGGTCCTAAGAATAACTCGAACTACGCCTGGACCCAGCGAGTGGCGAGCAATGAGTTCCCAGAACCGAGTTCTGAGTACTGAGTTCGAACTCAGTACTGAGTGCTGAGCCTCTGGGAACTCATTGCTCGCCACTCAGTGGGTTACCGAGTAGTTCGGATTACACTGGAACCCAATGGATGAAGCTCTCGATCGGCGAGATCTCAATCGTTAGGGATGCAGGATTATCGCCGTCTTCTCGTTTGGAAAAAGGCTCACCAGCACGTTCTGAACGTGCGCGATTCGACCAATCGATTCCCGCGCGCAGGCTACGCACCCCTGAAGGCGCAGCTGATCAAGTCATGTGAGTCTATTCCCTTCAACATTGTCGAAGGGTGCGGAGCCAGGACCCAACCCGAATTCGCCAGATTCCTCGATATCAGCATCAAATCCACATCCGAGACGGAATACCAGCTCGAGCTGGCGAGAGACTACTCGGTAATGGCTCAAACAGAATGGAGCTCGCTCTCGGAAGCGACAATTGAAATTCGGAAAATGCTATGCGGATTGAGGAAGCGAGTACTCGACGGTAATGAGTCGGACCCGGGCAAACCAGACCCGGGCAAACCAGACCCAGGCAAACCAGACCCAGGCAAACCAGACCCAGAGAGTGGCGAGCAATGAGTTCCCAGGGACTCAGCACTCAGTACTGAGTTCGAACTCAGTACTCAGAACTCGGACCTGGGAACTCATTGCTCGCAACTGTCTGGGTCTAATAACTAAAATCACAAATATTTATGGATTTGATCTTTCCACTCAAAAACCGTTGCGCTGGATTGTGTCCCGCCATTAGCGTAGAAGTGACCCCGTCGGCCCCTACCGTTCAGCCCTGCGATCCATGCCTGCACGCTCCATTTCTACAGCCACGATTTCGTTCGGCCTCGTTTCCGTTCCAATCAACATCTATTCGTCTGCCGAATCGAAGGCGAGTGTGTCGTTCAACATGCTGCACAAGAAGTGCAGCGGACGGCTCAAGCAGCAGTACATCTGCCCGAAGGATGGCGGCGAAGTCGTCGAGCGGGCGGATACGGTAAAGGGCTACGAGTTCGCTAAGGATCAGTACGTCGTACTTTCTCCCGAGGAGCTCAAGGCGCTCGAGGAGAAGGCGACGGGCGCGATCGACATCATCGAGTTCGTTCCGCTGTCGAAAGTGAATCGCGAATATGTATCGAAGTGCTACTATTTAGGGCCCGACAAGGGCGGCGACCGCGCATACCGTCTTCTTGCTGCGGCTCTGCAGCAGTCAGGTAAAGCTGCCCTCGGACAGTATGCCGCACGTGGCCAGCAGCATCTCGTTCTCCTCCGCCCCCACAACAACTGCCTGGTAATGGAGCAACTGCATTACTCCGACGAGCTGAGGCCGACCACTGAGGTTCCGATTCCTGATGGAGACGTCTCGGACAAGGAGCTCAAGCTCGCGATGATGCTCATCGAGCAGACATCGAACGAAGAGTTCGAGCCGACCAAGTACAAGGACACAGTACGTGAGCGCGTGATGGCGATGATCAACCAGAAGATCGAGGGTCAGGACATCACGACGGCCGAGCCGGTGCGGGATGGTGGTGACAAGATCATCGATCTCATGGAAGCTCTTAAGGCATCTCTCGCGAAGTCGAAGAAGGTCGAGGTGCCGGACGTGTCCCTGATGTCGGATTCAAAGGCAGCGAAGCAGATGGTCTCTTGAAGCTTCGCGCAGGAACGAGCGGATATTCGTTCAAGGAATGGAAGGGAAGCTTCTATCCTGAGAAGCTTTCGGCAAAAGCGATGCT
>DASROK010000359.1:0-3986 GCA_035646915.1 Gemmatimonadaceae bacterium | reverse complement strand
GTACTTCTGTCCGGGGAGAACAGCTCCGGTCGCATGACGACACCGGGAATGATCGTCGGATCGCTTCCATACATGGCACCCGAGCAGCTGTTCGGCGAAGCCGACGACCCACGCACCGACCTCTACGCACTCGGCGCACTTCTCTTCGAGATGACAACAGGACAGTGCCCGTTCGTCAAGGATCGCCCCGAATCTCTGATGTTCGCGATCATCAATACGACTGCGCCGACGATCAAGTCGCTTCGAGCCGATGCGCCGGATGCTCTCGACCGATTGATCACCGAGTGTCTCAAAAAGAAAGCTGCGCAGCGCCCTGAATCGGCAGGCGTCGTGGCGCAGGCCCTTCGCGGAATCCGGGATGGTGTGCCGAGTGGTGTGCTTCCGCTTCAGGCTCGGGATGTCATCAGCTCGGTTGCTGTTCTGCCCCTGCGAAATCTCTCGAATGATTCGTCCCAGGAATATTTCGCGGATGGAATGACGGAGTCGATCATCTCCGATCTCGCACGGATCAAGGCGCTGCGTGTCATTTCCCGAACATCGGTGATGTCGTACAAAGGCTCAGCGAAATCACTGCCCGACATTGCACGAGATCTGAATGTTGAAGCAATTCTCGAGGGATCTGCACTGCTCGTTGGAAATCGTGTGCGTGTATCCGTGCAGCTCGTGTCTGCGCGTACGGATGAGACGCTATGGTCGGATCGATACGATCGCGATCTGGAGGATGTGTTGTCACTTCAGAGCGAGCTCGCCGAGAAAGTAGCAAAAGAAATTGCCATTCAACTTTCACCGGGCGAAGAGACGCAGCTTGCGAAGCGCGAGGCGGTAAATCCGGAAGCGCATCTCAATTATCTCAAGGCGCGGCACGTTCTTACATCGGGATCCATGGACGCGGCCCAGGCTGCGCAAAAGTACGTGAAAAAAGCGCTGGAGATCGACCCGAACTATGCGCTCGCGTGGTGTGCACTTGCCGATTCGATCACATGGGCTGCAATCCGCGGAATTCTGGAGCCCGTGTCTGCGATGAAGGAAGCGATCGACGCTGTTAACAGGGCGCTCGAGCTCGATCCGAATCTTGCGGATGGACATGCGTCGAAGGGACTTATTCTGACGCACTCGGGCGAAATGGCGGCCGGCCTCAGGTCGCTGCAGCGCGCAGTCGAGCTGAATCCCGGACACTCCGGAGCCTGGAATCTGCTCGGCCGTGCTCTGTATTCATTCGAGCGATTTGGCGAGTCGCTCGCCGCGATTGACAAGTCGGTGGCGCTGGATCCCGTTTCGATGCTGGCATACACTGGTTCGGGTGATGCGTATTACTTCGCGCGGCAATACGAAAAGTCGGTTCTGAACTATCGACTTGCGCTGGAGCTCGATCGACGCTTTGACGGAGCACACAGCGGGTTAGCGAGGTCCCTGGAAGCACTTGGTCAATTCGACGAGGCTCGCGCTGAGTACGAGGAATGCCGTCGTCTTTCAGACGCTGTTACGGTTGCTGATTTCGGTCTTGCACATCTCGCTCAAGCGATGGGAAATGAAGCCGAGGCGCGGAGGATTCTTGACGAGATGACGGAGGCGCGCAAAGTCAGAGTCATCTCTGCATTCTCGATCGCAACGCTGCACGCCAGCCTCGGCGATGTGGACGATGCGTTCGAATGGCTGGAAACCGGCGTCAAGGAAAAATCTCCGAGCCTGCTGCTGCTCCGTGTCCACCCGCGCCTGGATCCGATACGTAATGATCCGCGGTACTGGCCTCTCGTCGAAAAAGTTGGCCTGGGTGATCAAACATGAGTGAGCGCCGATTCAGCGAAGAAGAAGTTGCCGAGATTCTCAAGAATGCTGCCGAAGTGCAGCGATCATATCTCCCCGACATTCCTTCGAGCTGAAGCGCGCGAAGCAAACCATACCAGCACGCCGACCGCGATCATGACGGGAAGAAGCCAGGCCTGGTCCAGCTTCCGTGTACTCAACAGCCATACTCCGAACGCGATGCCAATAAATGCCAGCACAGGTCCGCCGGGTGCACGGAATGTTTCTGGCAAGCCTCTCTTCTTTCGAAATGCAACGAGCGCTGCACACACAGCGATGTAAACACCGAGCCTCGAGATTGCACCGAAGGTGGCAAGTTGTCCGAAGTTGCTGGCGAGGCCCAGCGCAAGAGCAATCGCAGAATTGAGAATGATCGCAACCGAAGGCGTGCGGAATGTGGGATGCACTCTGGAAAAAATTTCCGGAAGCTCACCACGAGTCGACATCGCATAGATGATTCTCGGTGACATGAGCGAGAACCCGGTGAGCCACCCATATACAGAGATGATCACCGCGACGCTGCCGAAGGTGAGTCCAACAGGGCCGAAGAGTTGTCGCAGCGCGTCTGCTATCGGTGCCTTGCTCGCAGCGGCATTCGGCAGCACACCAACGACGGCTATCTGAATCAGGCAGTAGACGATCGTTATCATGAGCATTGCGGTGATCAACGCGAAGGCAGTGTCTCTCTTCGGATCGCGACATTCGCTGCTCGCAACGATACTTGACTCGAATCCACCGTAGCCGAACATCAGGAGCAGAACGGCGTCTGTCCATTTCGGCTCAGCAACAGCCTGCGTTGCAACGACTGATCGATCGAGCTGAAAAAGTCCGACGATGATCAGAACGACAAGCGGAAGAAGTTTCGCAACTGTGAACGCGTTCACTGTCCATGATGCCTGTCGTACGCCGATGACATTGATGGTGGTGACCAGAAGCATTACGCCGATCATGACGCAGGCTCTTCCCACTGGAGTACCAGCCCACGGGACGAGGGGAGCGATGTAACCGCTCAGAACATTGAGGACAGCCGCTGCCGAGAGAAGACGAGTGCAGATGTGAAGCCATCCGACCTGGAATCCGACAGCATGACCGAACGCTTCGCGCGCGTAGAGGTAGGGGCCACCAGGATCCTCGAAGCGGCTTCCAACCTCGGCGAAGCAGAGAACGATGACGAAGATTCCGGCGCCGGCGATGAGCACCGTGACCGGACTCCATTCTCCGGCAAAACCAGCGAGCGCGGAAGGAAGGCCGAAAACACCGCTCCCGATCACACTGTTGACCACTGCTGCCGTGAGGGCCCAACGCCCCATGGCACGGATGAGTGTCGGCCGGTCGGTTGTCATGGGGCATAAAAGTACACGCCTCCCCTTACGCCGCCGCGGAACAGAAGTACTTTCGACGGTGACAACCACAGTTGGCCTGGAGGCCAGAGGGTTCCCCATGTCGAATATCATCGACTCCAAAACAGCACGTCGCGGCTTTCTCGGCCGCATAGCAGCAGGAGCTGCAGCACTCGGATTGAGCGGCGCGGTGCCGTCGGGTCTTGCAGCAGAAACTCCAACGGCATCGCCTGATCCGGCACTCGACGCATGGCTCGGAAAGATCAAGGGCAAGCACCGAATGGTGTTCGATGTAACGGAGGCGAACAACGGATTCGGTGCGGTGTGGCCGAGGATCTACATGAACACGATGCAGGCGACTTATCCCGGAGAAAGCGTCACTCCGGTTATCATCCTCCGTCACGCGGGAATTCCACTTGGCATGACTGACGCGCTGTGGGCGAAATACTCGCTGGGCGAAATGTTCAACATCAAGGATGGCGATGCGCCCGCAAAGAAGAACATTTACGCGTCGATTACGAATCTTCCGCTTCCCGGTCTTGGTATCGCCGAGCTGCTGAAGTCGGGTACTCTTGTGGGGCTGTGCGATGTTGCGCTTACGGTTTACAGCGCGGGAGCCGCGCAGAAGATGAGCATGGCTCCGGATGCGGTGAAAAAGGAATGGGTTGCGGGCCTTCTCCCGGGCATTCAGATCGTGCCATCGGGTGTATTTGGCGTAGGGCGCACTCAGGAGCTGGGATGCGCGTATTGCTTCGCCGGCTGACCTGATCTCGCGGCGACTTTGGAGGGACATTAGTAGCAAAACGCTACTAATGTCCCTTTTTGTCTTTTGCGCTCTTGGCT
>DASROK010000358.1:0-13839 GCA_035646915.1 Gemmatimonadaceae bacterium | reverse complement strand
CTTCGACAGAGTGAAGCTGACTGTCGCAGTCTGATTTGCGACCGCCGTAACGGGCTTGTTGTTCGTCTCGCCTGCTGCGAGCTCATAACTCGTCAGCGTAATGACGCGAACCACGTAACCCTGCGGCTTGACTCCACCGGTACTCGCACTGAACTCCGCGGTACCAGTCGCATCCGTTGTTGCCGCGGCCCACGGGGTGAAAGTGTTGCTCGTCACGAACAGGTCGACGAGAATCCCCTGCAAAGGAGCGTTATTGTTGTCCTTGATTGTCACCACAACGCGGCCGAGCTCTTCGTCCGTACCGGTAGGCACGTCGGTGCTGCACCCTCCAATGACTGCAGCAGAAAGAAGCAGGAAAGCCGATCGTTTCAGAATTGTCCGACGATTCATGTACATTGACCCCTCCTACCAGCCGTTGATGCGATCCCATTCCGCGATGAGTTCCAGTCCGCCATCGACAACGTAATACCTGTCATAGGCCGCTGCAGTAATGCACGCATGGTTCGGACCGATGCGCACTTTGGTTCCAATCGGAAGTTTATCGAAAGGCAGCCGCATATCCGATGTAACGACCCCGTGCTCCTGATATACTCGTTTCACCACGCACGGCCCAAATGATCGAGCGGCGCGAATGTCCCACACCTCCCCATAACCCGCATCGTGATTCGTTGCCTGCGTGCTGCGATCCTTCGAGAGGGCGAGCGCACCGGCGTCGATCAGGACACGATTCTCACTTTCGTTCTTTCCGATGATGGAAGCAAGGACGGTGAGAGCGATGTCGTCTTTGCTGCAGGATCCAATCTCTGCCTGCATCAGGTCATGGAACATGTACACGCCCGGACGCGCTTCTGTGACTCCGTTCAGATTTTTTGCATAAGTCATCGTCGGTGTCGACCCGACAGACACGACATCACAGCTCATTCCAAGGTCGCGCAGTCGCGACGCAGCACCTGCGACTGTCGCACGTTCATCTTCCGCTACTCCGCGAATGCACTCGGCATCCCTGCAATCATATGAATGCCCCGCGTGCGTCATCACCCCCGCGAGCTTTGTTCCCAGCGTACGGCCAATTTCAACCAGCAGGGGATTGTCCGGCTTGATTCCGGCACGACCGTCACCAGAATCCAGCTCGATCAGCACCTTGAAATTTCCGCGGTGTTCTGCAATCGATCGCGCAAGATCGACATCATCAGTGACAAGCGTAATCGTCACACCGCGATCGATGAGCTTTGCTGCGCGGTCAAGCTTCTGCGGCGGCTGCGCTGCAGCGACGAGAATGTCCCGGAATCCGTTGTCCGCGAAATATTCCGCCTCGGCAAGTGTCGAAACGGTTATTCCGCCGGCCTCGCCCGCAGTCGCCATTCGCGCGACTTCAGCAGACTTCGCTGTCTTGAGGTGAGGGCGCAAAGCGACACCGTTCCGATGAACGGTGTCGCGCATTCTTTTGAGATTTCTCTCGAGAATCCCCTTGTCGAGAACAAGACACGGCGTCTGAAGATCCCCGAGCGTCACGTTGGTGCTACTTGATTGGTCTGCCAAACGTCCACGGCACTCCAGCAGCATCGAGCGCGCGATTAAGCGCAGGCATACGCGTGGTCATAATCGTATTCAGCCGCGCAACCTGAGCCTCGAGATCCTTCATCGCCGAGTCGAGCGTTTCTCTCTGAAGCTGAGTTGGCGGTGATGTGACGTCACCGATCTCATTCGCAACTCCGTTCACACGCTCCTGAATCGAAGGCTTGAAGCGATTCTTGTCATCAGCGTCGGCTTCACCAGCATTCTGTTCACCGCGCACTTTGTTCAGAATATCTCCAACGTCGCGATCTAGTCCGGTAACCTGACGCGAGATGCTGTCGGTGCCTGTCAGATTCTTCAAAGCGTTCTTCACTTCGGCCAGCTGATCCTTGAGCTGCTCGGCCGTGCGTACAACGCCCTGCACTGTTGCCTGCTCCGATGCAGCCCTGATTCGCATGTCGTGCAGCGCGCGATATTCTGCTGCGGTCAGCTGGACGAGCGGATCCTGGGTCACCAGAACTGCGGCTTCTGTGGAAGCGGTTCCTGCGCTGTCGCCGCGCCCGCTCAACGACAGGCGCGCACTGTATCGGCCCGGAAGCACAAACGCGCCCTGCGGCTGCCGATTGTTTCCGCCAGTTCGTGGATTGAAGTACGGCGCAGCCAGTCTCAAGTCCCACGTAGTGCGATGCAGTCCTTTCTTGTTGTTCACCGTGAGATCGCGAATTCGCTTGTTCGTGGAATCGAAGATTGCGAGGGTGAGAGTTCGGCCTTTCGGCAGGCTGTCCTTGATGTAGTAAGTCAATGTTGCGCCGAATGGCGGGTTGGGCGCGCTGTACGATCGTTCTCCGAGTGCACCAGCTCCGCGCAGACCGCCTGGAATCGAGCTGTTGTAGTTGAACAGCATCGCCGACTTCACCGGGAAGAGATACATCGGCTGCGATGACTGATCCGCTTCTGCAAGCTTCTCGAGCGGCGTAATGTCGTCGATGATGAAAATTCCGCGGCCGTGCGTGCCGATGATGAGATCGTTTTCGCGCGGATGAATGCGAATGTCGTGCACTGGGACGGTCGGGAGGTTGTACTGCAGCTTCGACCAGCTGCGGCCGCCGTTGCCGGAGTAATAAGCGCCGATCTCATTTCCAACAAAGAGAAGTGAACCTGCGCGCGGGTGCTCGCGAATCACCTGCACCGATGACGAAGGCAGATTCGACGCAATCGATGTCCACGTTTTGCCGTAATCGGTGCTCTTCAGAACGTACGCCTTGAAGTCGTTGCTGCGATGCCCGTCGAACGTTGCGTAAACAGTTCCTTCGCTTTGAGCCGACGCGATTACACGACTCACGTAAGTCATGTCCGGAACGCCGGGGAACTTGTCGATCCTGGTCCATGTCACTCCACCGTCGCGTGTAACCTGGATCAATCCGTCGTCGGTTCCGACATAGATGAGTCCTTTCCGCAGTCTCGACTCATCGATCGTGCTGATATTTCCGAACTCGGCGGTTCCTGCATGTCGCGCAACAGCATTGTCGGGCCACGTCTTGCCCATCAGCGGAAGCTTGTCGCGGTCGAGATGGCGGGTCATGTCACCGCCAAGCTGCTCCCATGCGTCACCGCGATTTGTGCTTCTATAGAGATACTGCGAGCCGAAGTACACGGTGTTGTGATCGTGCGGCGAGATGAGGATCGGAACGCTCCAGTTGTACCGGAGATTCACGTCGCCGAATTTCGCCTGCGGCTGAATTGTCTTCTGCTCTCCCGTTCTTACGTCGTACCTGACAATTCCACCGTTCTGCGATTCAGCGTATACGGTGTTCGGATCGGTTGGGTCGACCGCAGAATAAAATCCGTCTCCTCCCACTGTGACGTACCAGTCACTGCTTGTAATTCCCTGCCGGTTGCGTGTCTGGCTGGGGCCCGCCCAGCTGTTGTTGTCCTGAAGACCGCCATACACGTAGTAGAAAGGCTCACGGTTGTCAGTATCGATGGCGTAGTACTGCGCTATTGGAAGATTGCTGACGAAATCCATCGTCTGGCCGCGATCGTAAGTGATGTACACACCGCCGTCATTGCCAACCACGAAGTGATCGCTGTCGAGTGGATCTATCCACATTGCGTGATAGTCCACGTGCGCCGACTGTGCCACAGCGTGATTGGTGGCCCCACCATCTTCCGAAACAAAGATCGGCACGCCGAGCTCGTAGACTCGATCAGGATAATTCGGGTCCACACGGATCTGCCCCATGTACCACGGGAACTGGAAGTACGTGCCCTTCTTGGTCCAGCTCGCGCCGTAATCGTCCGAACGGTAAACCTCGGTAGTATTCGTTTCGAGCGAAGCATAGACGGTGCGCGGCTGTGATCTGCTCACTGAAAGTCCAATTCGGCCGATATCGCGAGTGGGAAGTCCTTCGGTGACTTTCTTCCACGTGTCGCCACCGTCGATGGACTTGTAGACCCCGCTCTCCGGCCCGCCACCCACGAAGCTGTACGCTTTCCTCTGACGCTGAAACGCAGCAGCGTACATGATCGATGGGTCAGTCGGATCCATTACAACATCTGTCACACCAGTATGCGGGCTTATCGTGAGGACCGCTTTCCACGTTTTCCCGCCATCGGTGGTCTTGTAAAGACCGCGCTCGCCCCCATCGGCCCAGAGCGGACCCTGCGCGGCGACAAAAACGATGTTCGAGTTTGTCGGGTGAACTACAATCCTTCCGATATGCTGCGATGTGCGAAGACCCATGTGCTCCCAGGTCTTTCCACCATTCTCCGATTTATAGACGCCATCACCCCACGACGAGCTGCGCTGATTGTTCGCTTCGCCCGTCCCGACCCAGATGATGTCGGGGTTCGACGGCGCAATTGCGATGTCGCCAATCGACGATGTGCTCTGCTTGTCGAATATCGGCTCCCATGTTGTGCCGCCATTCACGGTCTTCCACACTCCTCCCGACGCTGACGCCGCGTACATCAGCTTTCCCAATCTGCTTCCCACTCGCCCCTCTGGTCCTTCCGCAACGGCAAGATCGACCACACGCCCGCTGGTCACTGCGGGACCAATCGGGCGCCAGGCAAATTCCTGAAGCATCGCCGAGTCGTATGTCGCCGCGTTGAATGCGGTTTTGGGTGCTGTTTTTTCTGTGGATTTCTTTGCGCCCTGCGCAAGTACAGGATGAAGCGCAATGCAGGCAAGCGAGATAACTACGAGAATTTTTTTCACGTACGTAGGGTTGAGGTCAGCATTCAGCATTCAGAATTTTGTAGCAGTGCCCGTCAAATGTTAAGGCAAATGTTAATATGAAGCATGCGTCTTCCGCGCTTCAGGTCACGACCAGGAAGCAACGCTCCACCGGGATCGGTGTCGCGCTATCCGGGACAGTTTGTTGTCGAGATTGCACGCAATCCTCTCGCCATGATGATCGCCATGCAGCGCGAGCACGGCGACATCGCGCACTGGCGCATCGGCCCGCAGCACATCTACCTCTTCAGCCATCCGGATCTGATTCGCGATGTGCTCGTGACGAACCAGAAGAACTTCCACAAGAGTCGCGGCCTCGAGAGAGCGCGCCGGTTGCTTGGCAATGGCCTTCTCACCAGCGAAGGAGATTTTCATCTTCGGCAGCGCAGGCTGGCACAGCCCGCATTTCATCGCCAGCGCATTGCTTCCTACGCCGGGACCATGATCGACTATGCAGAACGCACGAGCTCGCGCTGGCATGACGGCGCAAGTGTCGACATGCACATTGAGATGATGCGTCTCACACTTGGGATCGTGTCGCGAACGCTGTTCGATGCCGACGTCGACAACGAAGCAGCGGAGATTGGTGCGGCGCTCACCACTGCCTTTGAATCATTCAATATTGCGATGCTTCCTTTTACCGAGCTGCTCGAGAAGCTTCCACTCCCGGCAGTGCGAAGATTCAATGCGGCACGTGACACACTCGATCGCACTATCTACAGGATGATCGACGAGCGAAGAAAATCGGGTGAAGATCGCGGTGACCTTCTGTCGATGCTCCTCCTCGCAACAGACACGGAAGGTGACGGAAGCGGGATGAGCGATTCCCAGCTTCGCGACGAGGCGCTGACAATTTTTCTTGCGGGACACGAGACCACCGCGAACGCGCTCACGTGGACGTGGTATCTGCTCGCGCAGAATCCGGAAGCCGAGAAAAAGCTTCATGCCGAGATCGATGAGGTCGTTGGTAATCGCCCACCGCGTACGGAAGATTTTCCGTCGCTGACATACACGCGGATGGTGCTCGCCGAATCGATGCGCCTGTATCCGCCCGCATGGGCAGTCGGACGGCGCGCGCTCGAGCAGTTCGAGGTCCGCGGGTTCCAGATTCCCAGGCGCTCCGTTGTCCTGATGAGTCAGTACATCGTGCACCGGCTCAGTGAATATTTTCCCGATCCCGAGCGTTTCGACCCTGAGCGATGGACGCCCGAAGCAACTGCTTTACGACCGAAGTTCTGTTATTTCCCCTTCGGCGGAGGCTCGCGTGTATGCATCGGCGAACAGTTCGCGTGGATGGAAGGCGTTCTTCTCATTGCCGCGTTGTCCCGGAAGTGGCAGATGAGGCTCGCCCCTGGTCACCCTGTGGAGGTTCAGCCCCTCATTACGCTGCGCCCAAAGCAGGGAATGCGCATGATGATTCAGAAACGCTGATTTCTGGCACGCTCACTGCTTGGCTTTACGGGTTGGAATGTCACCGGAGGACATAAATGAAAGCCAGGGATCTGATGACTGCCGCCCCCTGCGTCTGCTCGCCGGACGATTCGATTCAGGAAGTCGCGCAAATGATGCGCGATCATGATTGCGGAAGCGTGCCGATTGTCCAGGGAAATCAGGTTATTGGAATAATTACCGATCGTGATCTCGCCGTGCGTGCACTGGCCGATGGCCTGTATCCCGGAATTCGCGTGCGCAACGTGATGACTGTCGCGCCCGAGTGCTGCTCCGAAGAAGACGACGTGCACAACATCGAGCGAGTCATGAGCGAGCGCCAGGTTCGCCGTGTACCAATAGTGAACGCCGATGGCGGAGTCGTTGGAATCATCGCGCAGGCAGATCTCGCCCGCGCGGCATCACATGGCGTCACCGCGCGGGAAATTGCCGATACCGTCGCTGAGATCTCGGCCCCGACTTAACCTGCGATCGCTTTCACCGCGAATGGTGAAGCGTCGTACCACCTGAGAACATCTGCCGGATCGGAGTAGATCGCCGTCGCGCCTGAGAGCTCGATGGCGGTCCACCCGCCGCACAGCACACCCACAAGCTTGACGTGCGCGCCAATCGCTGCCTCGACATCATACGGCGTGTCACCGAGCATGATGAGCTCTTCCGGTTTCATTCCGCTTTTTTTCACGGCGGCCTGAACGATATCAGGGTCGGGCTTCGACTCTTCTGCATCGCTCGATGATGTCGTTTTCTCGAACAGGTCAGCGACCTCTGCCGCTTTCATCAGCGCACCCAGCTCATCGCCACTTGCAGACGATGCAACGATGAGCTCGAGTCCATCGTCTTTCATGCGCTGCACGAGATCGCGTGCACCAGGAGTGGGACGAAGCTTCTCGAGATGATCGCGCTGAAAGATTTCCCACCTGCGCTTGCTGAGCGCTTTTCCGGCATCGCTGTCGATCTCGATACCGCAGGCAGCAGGAAGAAGCTTGTCTCCTCCCATTCCAATCATCGGCCATAGAACGTCGAACGGCACATCGTAGCCGGCTTCGCGAAGCGTGTCCGCCCATGAGCTGGCGTGCGCCGCGTTGCTGTCTACGAGTGTGCCGTCGATATCGAACAGTACTCCGCGCAGCACTCCTATTTCATCTTCGACTGAATACCCTGCGCCATGTCGAGATGGGCCTGAATCGCGGGGGCGGCTTTCTGAATCAGATTCTTGAGCTCCGCATTCTGCGCCGCGGCCATCGCCGCGGTTGCTGTCTCCAGAACAGCCTTGTGATATGTGACTTCGTTGTCGATGTAGGCCTTGTCGAAATCATTTCCCTTTGCAACGCCGTTGAGTGTCGACATTGTCTTGTCGTAATCCGCCTGCGAATTGTCATTCGCCGGCGCGGCCGGAGTCACGCCGAGTTTTTTCGCGAGATCCTGCCCCTGCTGCCTGAGCTGATGATGATCGCGCATCATGCGCTTTGCAAAATCCCGCACTTCGGAGTTCGTGCCCTTGGTTGCCGCGATTGATCCCGCGGCGCTGTCCAGCTTGTTCGCATTGTCTAGTATGTAGACAATGTTCGCGTCGCTGAGAGCAGGCGCCGGCGCCATTGCGGTATCGGCCATTCCTGCAACTGCACCAGTATCAGTAGCGGTGGCCAGGCCTGTGTCTCCAGTTCCAGCATCTTTTTTCGTGCATGCTCCAATGGCTGTTATCAGCCCAAGAATCAAACTCGCACGATTCCAGTGTGTGCGCATCATTGCAGCCTCCGGGGTGTGTTCCCCTTTCCTCGGTTAGGATACAAAAAGGGGGCAAGTAGCAGGCCCGGTGTCGCGCTGGCATGAGGATTTCCTTAACGTAAGGGACGTGGACGTCGTCAAACGCGCAAAGATGACAGCCAATCGAGGAGGTCCAATGCGCAGGTTTGCCTGGTTCGCAGCAGCAACTCTCGCCCTTACGGCATGCTCGAGTGACACTACTTCACCCGACAGTGCCGACCTGACACTCCTCGAAGCGGGGGCATTCGGAACCGCGCTGACCACCACAGGCGGATATGACGCAGGTGTTTATCAGGACAGGCTGATCAATGCCCTCCCCGACGAGCTCAAGCTCACGGATGAGCAGAAGGCACAGATCAAATCGCTCGTCGAAGCATACCAGCAGGCAACCAGATCGGATCGAGAAGCCCTCGGCGCAATTCTTCGCGACGCTCGTCGCGCAATCGAGGCGAAGAAATCACGAAGTGAAGTACAGGCGATTCTCGCGCGTGGAGCGCCAATAGCCGCGCGGCTGGGTGCTGCTGAAGCAAAACTCAAGTCCGATATCGATGCTGTTCTTACGCCGGAGCAACGGGCGTGGATAGCTGCTCACTCGCCGCGTGGCTGTCGCCCGGATCAGTTCCCTCCGCTGACTGACGCTCAGAAAGCACAGATCCACTCACTTGAAGTCGCTTTCCAGACGCAGAACAAAACCGACCTCGATGCAGTGAGAGCGGTGCTCGAGGAAGCGGCTGCCGCAATCAAAGCCGGGAAGTCACGCGATGAAGTCGCCGCAATCCTCGAGAAAGCGCGCGCTCCAATGCAGCGGCTGGAGTCGGCACGCAAGGAGCTGCGCGAAAAGATTCTCGCGGTGCTTACGCCGGAGCAGAAAGCATCAGGGTGTCTGCCTCTCGGATGATTCGCTTCGCAAGAGTTCTCACCAGCGCCGCCGTTCTCACGGCGGCGCTAGGCTGTTCGAAAGCCACAGTTGCAAATGGCCAGACTCCTGCGCCAAAACTTCCTCCAATGCGCGCCGACACTACCGCGCTCCGTCACAAGCTCGATTCAATCGCTGATGCACATCACGGTGTTGTCGGCTACAGTGTAATCGATGTAGACAACAACATTCGCATCAGCGCTCGCGGCGATGAGAAATTTCCGACCGCGAGTCTCATCAAGGTTGCGATCCTTGTTACGGTTTACGATCTCGTCGCAAAGGGGCAGCTTTCGCTCGACGATCCTGTCACAGTTCTGAAAATCGATCAGGTGCCTGGCTCGGGAGTCATTCAGTACCTGCACAACGGCACGATTCTCACGGTGCGTGATGCTGCATGGCTCATGATCACCATCAGCGACAACACGGCGACAAATCTTCTGCTTGACCGGATCATCATCCGCCGCGTGTGGAACAAGATGGATTCGCTCGGACTTCACGACACGCGCGTTCACTCGAAATCATTCCTCAGAGTTTCGAGCATCGCGATGGACAGCTCAGTGAAGTACGGGCTCGGCGTCACAACGCCGAATGAGATGGCCACGCTCTTCCAGCTTCTCGCGCAGGGAAAAGCGGTGAATCCGGCGTCAGATTCAGCAATGCTCGACATTCTCGAGCACAACGAGAATGGTGAGAAGCTTCAGAGATATGTGTACGGAGTGCGCGCTGCGCACAAAAGCGGCGAGACTGATCAGGTGCGCACCGAATGCTCACTCTATTATCTCCGCAACCGCATCGTTGCCTGCGTTCTAACTAAAGAAAACGTGGATCAACGATATTCGCCCGATACTGAGGCGCATCTCACTATCGGGCGAATGGGCGAGGCAATTGTGAACGCGTGGGGAGGGATCCCGAAGAACTAATGCTGAATGCTGAATGCCGACGTCAGCATTCAGAAATCAGCATTCGGTCTTACTCTTCCACTTTCCTGAACCAGTCCCTGAGTATCCTTAAGACAGTCTCAGGCTGGTCCTGCATCGTCATGTGCGCTGCACCGGGAACTATCTCGACCTTCGATCCCGGCGTCATCTTCTGAAAACTTTCTACTCGCGACGGAACTGCCTCGTCAAACTCGCCTGACATGAACAATGTCGGGACGGTGATGTCCTTGAGTGATGCAGTCTGGTTGTAGTTCTTGAGCGTACCAGTGATTGTGAACTCGCTGGGCCCCTGCATGTACACGTAGGGTCCCGGATTGAGCTGAGTCATTGTGCTGTCGAGGTCCGCTGACCACGGAACCTTGCGCGCAAAGTGAAGGTGGTAAAAATCCATCATCGCCGACTGATACGCTGCCGAGTTGGTCGTCCCGTTTCTTTCTGCGTCGGCAATTATGCGCTGAGTGGAATCGGGAAATTTCTCGAGAAGTGCTGCCGCATCCTCCTTGTATCCCGGCACATCGAGTACAGGACTCGCGAATATCGCGCTTCGCACTCCCTTTGGTTTTGTCTTGAGGTAGTCGGCAAGGATCAGAGTGCCGAAGGAATGACCCATGATGTGCACTCGCTCCAGCCCCAGCGCTTCGCGAACGGCTGTCACCTCCTGGACAAAACGATCCATCGTCCAGAGTGTGGAATCCATCGGCTTGTCGGAGTGCCCGCCGCCAAGCTGGTCGTAGAAGATCACCGGGCGATCATCACCCAGTGCACCGAGCGGTTTCAGGTAATAGCTCGACCCGCCGGGTCCACCGTGAAGTACCAGCAGCGGAGTTCTGTGACCGGTGCCTGTGACATTGTACCACACTCGCCCGCCTGGAACCTGGATGAAACCGCTTCCAGGCTTCAGGTCTTTGGAAAGATCCCGCGGATTACTGCACGCAGCTGCGGTCAGTGTAACCGCAACACACAGGGCGACAGTCGAGCGCATCGTCACTCCTCCATCAGTGGGGCTCACCTTTTTTTCGCGAGTATCGTCCCTCTGCAGTTCACCGACCCGCAGTGACATGGAAATCGTTTCTTCGCCGCGGGTGTATGTCGTTCGTCGAGAACGTAGGCGTAATCATACGCAAGCTCGTCTCCAGGTTCCACATCGCGAATCGTCTCGATCCAGATTCTTTTGTTCTCGATCACTGCATCGCAGTTGGGATCGCACGAGTGATTGATGAATCGGGCTTCATTCCCATCGACTTGAGCGTCGATGACGACATCATCATCTATCGCGAAAAGATACGTGTGATGACGGTCCCGCTCGTCGTCGGGATATCGAGCGTCTGCCTGAGCAGGTGTAAGTCGCTCACCGGCGTACTCGATGAGTCTCGTTCCGGCAGGTATCCGCGCTGTGGCGAAAGCACCCAATCCTTGAATCGGCGAAGGGCCTATCCGAAATTTCTCGTCTCCCGTACGTTTGCCCTCCCCTCCAACGCGGAGTCCCGATGCGTATTGCTGCTTTGCTCGGATGCGCCGTACTCACCGTTGCATGCACCACAAAAGAAAGTGCTCCCCCTGCAGATACTGCAGCAGCCGCCGCTGTACCCGCTGGTCCCGAACCAGTGGCGCTCGGACATCTGGCAGGAATCTGGAACGTTACCGCTAAACCGGAGGGGAAGGATTCAGTCGCAACAACCTACGTCATGAACAACACCGACACCACCGACTGGACTTTCGCATTCCCGAAGGGCAAGCCGGTTCATCAGAGAGTCACCGCCGTCCACGGAGATACAGTTTTTCTGGAGACCGACCTGTTCGAAAGCGACGTCCGAAAGGGACTCAAGGTTCGGACTAACTCAGAAGTCTGGGAGATGGATGGCAAGCTGATGGGAAAGACAACCGCTCATTACCAGACAACCGGACCTGATACTGTCCGCGTCTTCATTACCGAGGGCGTCAGGAAGTAGCGCGCAGCCGCAGGTTTATTCCCCAGTTGTCAGACGCAAGCATCGCATCACGATCCGCCTTCACACCGAAGCCTGCCGCAGCAATGCTCGCTGCGGCAGCCTGAACGACATGCATATCGGGAACTACCAGCTCCCACTCGACCAGACGCGCATCGTCGTCCGATGCGGGTCTCGCACCGGCTGCCCACGTGTTCGTTCCCACGTGATGATGATATCCGCCGGCCGACATGAATAACGCGCCCGGATAATTCCAGACGATCTTGTCCATGCCCAGGCCTTCATGATAAAAACGTGCGGCCTCGTCGATGTTGCCAACGTAGAAATGAACGTGGCCGATTGTCGTACCAGCAGGCATCCCGTCCCATTTCTTTCCACCCGCAGCGCCAATGACACTCGCTACGTCGAGCGGCTTGGTCGTCATCTCCAGCTGGCGGTCGAGAAGTCGCCACGTATCCCGCGGACGATCTGAATAAACTTCGATCCCAAGCCCGTCGGGGTCAGTGAGATAAACTGCTTCACTCACCAGATGATCCGACATTCCCGCGTACGCCCCGATCTCGCCCAGGTGCGCGACAAATCGCCCGAGAGACGCACGATCAGGAAGCAGGATCGCGAAATGATAAAGACCAAGCAGGCCGCGCCGGGGAACAGGCTGCGCATCCGGATTCTGTACCAGCTTGATCAACGCCCGGTTGTCATGCTCTGATCCAAGCTCGGCACGATCGTCACTTCGATGAAGCACGTGCATTCCCAGGATGCCTTTGTAGTACGCGATCGACCTGTCGAGATCCGCAACCTGCAGCATCACACTGTCGATGTGCGTGTCATCAGGAAGCCTGAATCCGGGCGGTGCAATACCGATTTGACTCAACTCGCCGCTCCTCGTTGATCGACTGAGTACGCTCCCGGTCCCGCAATCGCCAGTGCGATTCCCGATGCAAGGAGAAGTGTAACGAACTCGACACCCATCGGGACGAAAAAGCCGTGTTTCGAATGAAACAGCAGAATCGCCGTAGCCATGTCGATCGCCAGCAGAATTGCGATGAATCTTGTCATGAATCCAGCCGCCAGGAGCGCGCCCCCCGCCAGCTCGAGCGACGCAACGACAATCGCACTGATCCCAGGCAAAGGCACACCAAGCTGTGTGAAGAAGCCCGTAGTTCCGTCGAGACCCATGATGAAGAACTTCTGATATCCGTGCGCAAAGAAAATCACGCCCGCGACCGCCCGAATGAGACCCAGCGCGATCTGCGCCTGCCTCGGAGACCCAATTCTCTCGATCATCGCCGCTCCCGATAAAATTTCCTGTTTTCATTATAAGTGTTATAACAACTATTGTCAATCAGCCATGATACCCGGCGCAAATCCTGCCAATTCTCACCCTGAATGACTGACCTCCTCCGCACGACTGAACGCGGACTCTACTGCGAGCAGGGCGACTTCTACGTCGACCCATGGATGCCGGTAGACCGTGCCCTCATCACGCACGCCCACGGCGACCACGCCCGATGGGGATCCCGCACTTACGTCTGCTCGGCTGAATGCGAACGCGTTCTTCGCACCCGGATCTACAACGCGAGCATCACCACCAGAAACTGGAATGAGACGTTCCACATCAACGGTGTCACAGTCTCATTCCACCCCGCAGGCCACATACTCGGCTCCGCTCAAATCCGCGTGATCCATCGCGGCGAACGATGGGTCGTGTCAGGCGACTACAAGACCGAGCCTGATCCAACATGCACGCCGTTCGAGCCCGTTCGATGTGATGTGTTCATCACAGAATCCACATTCGGGCTTCCCATCTATAGATGGACTCCGCAGTCAGACACGTTCACGGACATCGCGCAGTGGTGGCGGTCAAATCGTGATGCCGGACGTGCATCGATTGTGTTTGCCTACGCACTTGGCAAAGCGCAACGCGTTCTCGCGGGTCTCAGGGAAATCGCTGAAGGAGAGTTCTACACGCATGGAGCTGTGGAGCGATTGAATAGCGATTACCGCGAGGGCGGCGTTGCTCTTCCACCAACCACGTACGCAGGATCAGTCGCGAAAGGTCACGACTGGACC
>DASROK010000357.1:0-2006 GCA_035646915.1 Gemmatimonadaceae bacterium | reverse complement strand
GCAACATTCTTCACGACCTTGCCGCCACCGCGAACAACTTTTCCCTGACCAGTTACGAACTCGAGGCCGAGTACGAGATCGCGCGCACGCCCGAATGCGTGCGCGAGCGGCCCGAATGAACCTGTCGCGATGGTCGCCCCGATGGTTCCATCGCGCGAACCGAACGGATCCAGAGGAAGCCACTGACCATTCTCCCTGCTGATTCTTTCGATGTCGCCGAGTGTGGTTCCTGATTTCACGGTGATGGTGAGGTCGCCGGGTGTGTACTCAACCACACCAGCGTGCGCGGCAAGGGAAGCGATTCGCTCGGCGCCCACTGGCCGTCCCGCATCGATCCACGTCGACTTGCCGGCAATTCTCAGCGGTGTTCCGGCATCGAGGGATTCGAGCACGAGCTCTTTCATCACGCTCTGCCTGCCGCTGTTGCGCGCCATTCCTGACAAGAATGAATCGGAACGACTTTGCCGGGATTAGCTCTTCTGTCAGGATCGAACACTTCGCGGAGCCTGCACATCGCAGTGAGTGAATCAGGCGAAAAAATGAGATCGATGTAGCCGATCTTGTCGAGGCCAACTCCGTGCTCGCCTGTGATGCTGCCGCCCGCCGCGACACAGGCACGCATGATCTCACCCATCGCCTTGTGCACGCGCTCCGCTTCATCCGGATTGTCGGCGTTGTACGGAATGTTCGGATGCAGATTGCCGTCGCCTGCATGAAACACGTTGCAGACAGTGACGCGATTGGTGAATGCAATCTCGCGGATTCGAGCGAGAACTTCGGCGAGCTTTGTTCGCGGAATGACTGCATCCTGAACAACCAGATGCGGTGCCATCCGGCCCATCGCTCCGAATGCTTTCTTTCGGCCCTGCCACAACCGCGCGCGCTCTGCATCGTTCCCTGCGACTTTCACATTGCGCGCGCCGCCGGCCATACACAGCTCGATGACTTTCTCGCGGTCAGCCTCCACACCTTCCGTGATTCCGTCGACTTCGATCAGCAGAACTGCCGCAGCATCGGCCGGATATCCAGCCGCGTAGACGGAAGACTCCACCACCTGAATCGTCGGCGCATCCATGAACTCGAGCGCGGCCGGGACAATACCTGAAGCGATGATTGCCGAAGTAACCCTTGCTGCGTCATCGATCGATCGAAAATCTGCGAGCATCGTACGAACTGCTGCCGGCTTTCTCGTGAGTTTTACGGTCACGTCGAGCGCAACACCAAAGCAGCCTTCCGATCCGATGAATGCTCCGCGCAGATCGTAGCCGGGAGCTTCGCCTTCAGGATTTCCCAGTGTGACAATTTCTCCATCGGGCAGGATCACGGTCATCGCAATCACGTGATTCAGCGTCACACCATACTTGAGACAGTGCGGCCCTCCGGCATTCTCGGCGATATTTCCACCGATCGTGCATGCTGCTTCGCTTGAAGGATCCGGCGCGTAAAGAAGTCCGAGAGGCGCGACGGTCCGATTGAGATGAAGATTCACAACGCCCGGCTCGACGAGAGCACGCAGGTTCTCGCGGTCGATCGAGACTAGTCGCTTCAGACGATGCATTCCAAGCAGCACCACGTCGTCGGCGAGTGCTCCGCCTGACAACCCGGTGCCGGCACCACGCGGAACAAAAGGAACCTTGTGCTCTGCCAGAGCTCTCACTACGGCGATCGCTTCGTCACGATTGCCCGGAAATACAGCAAGGCGCGGCATTCGGCGATATCCTGGCAGACCGTCGGAGTTGTAGACAATCAGATCGCTCTCCCGCGTCATCACGAAGCGCGGGCTGACGATCGATTCCAGTTTTTCGCGAATTACGTGGTCAGCCATTCGAACCTTAGCGCGGTGCGTCCGACTCCTTGTCGGCGAGTGCCGGATCCGGCACTACGAGCTTCAGCGTGTCCTTCTCGAATTGATACTCGAGAGGAAGATCCACTGTCTGAGCTTCACCATCGAAAGATATGCGCACGCGCTTCCGGCGCATGCTGATCGAGCATCGCTCGACCATGAA
>DASROK010000356.1:0-4661 GCA_035646915.1 Gemmatimonadaceae bacterium | reverse complement strand
GAGCCCGACCGTGTCGGACACGCACTCTTTGATGAAGATTTGATCCATACAACTGGCTTTGAGCACATCGAACTGCTGGTGAAAATCAGGGAGGATTCGGAAGCGGCTTTCGCTGAATCGCGTCGCGGGATAATCCGGGAGAACGGCCCGGTTACCATCGCGTTCGAGGTGATTTTCCCCTCTATCGAGCTGCTTATTTGCGGAAGCGGGCCGGATGTGGGGCCGCTAGTGGACATCGCTGCTCAGTTAGATTGGAATCTAACCGTGATAGATCATCGGCCGGTCGAGTACGCTCACCCGGAGCGGTTTCCCCGGGCAAGAGTCATTGAATGCCCTGACCCCAAAAGCCTCTCAGACACGGTTTCAATCACCCGGGCAACCGCTGCGGTTGTAATGTCCCACAACTACGGCCGAGACCTCGATTATGTCCGGACGTTACTGGGCACTGAAGTTGGCTACATCGGAATTCTTGGACCTCGTGCACGCACGGAACGAATGCTCGCTGATATTGCTTCAGCAGGGGAAACCATCACTCGTGGAGACCGCATCTACTCCCCCGTCGGACTCGATACCGGTGGCGACGGGCCCGAGCGAATCGCTCTCTCGATCATCGCTGAAGTAGCAGCGGTCATCTCTGGAACTTCAGCCGGTCACCTCCGCGATTCCAGAGGCTCCCTGCATCCAGCGCCTGCGAGAGAGGTTGCTGAAAAAAGCTGACCGGAGAATCGCAGCAGTGATCCTTGCCGCCGGAGGATCTGCGCGATTCGGAACTCCCAAGCAGCTTGTCACCATGCACGGTGAGAATCTCGTGCAGCGCAGCGCGCGAATCGCAGTCGAAGCGGGGCTCGACCCCGTGATCGTTGTGCTCGGCGCATATGCATCAACGATAGAAATGTTTCTTTCCGGTTTCGACCAGGTGATCACTGTCATCAATCGAGATTGGCAATCAGGCCAGGCCTCATCGCTGCGCACAGGGATACAGCAGGCATTAAAACTCGACAGTGATGCAGCGTTGATCATTCTCGCCGATCAGCCACTCGTAGACGAGAAATCCATCGAGCGCATTGTCGGGGCTCTGGACACCGAACATCGCGTTGTCGCCTCGCAGTACGCAGGCGTACTTGGAGCACCTGCGCTTTTTGCCAAGGAGTTTTTCGCGGGGCTCCTCGAGCTCGACGGTGATCGCGGCGCAGGCGCGTGGCTTCGCGCAAATCCGGAAACAGTAACCGCGGTGAAAGTCGATGAAGCTGCCGTTGACATCGACACACCGGACGATCTGAAGCATCTTCTGCACGAATAGCCATGGAAAGCTTCACCACTACAGTCGCTCTCATTGGGATCGTCATTCTCGTTGCATCACTTCTTTCGGGAGTGCTCGAGAAAAGCGGTCTTCCGATTGTTGCAGTTTTTCTCGCGCTTGGTGCCGTGCTGGGGCCGTACGGTCTCGGATTCGTGGATATCGGATTCGACTCGCCCGCACTCCATGCGATAGCGATGCTCGCGCTTGCGCTTGTCCTGTTCAGCGACGCCGTCACAATCGATGTCACTGAGGTAAAGACCAGAAAGCCGCTGTTGTGGCGGCTGCTCGGGCCAGGGACACTCGCGCCCGCCGCGATTGTAACGGTGTCAGCCCGCTTTCTTCTTGGAATTTCATGGCCCGCGTCGGCAATTCTTGGCGCCGCATTGGCATCGACAGATCCGGTGCTGCTTCGAAGCGTCCTGAGATTTCGCGCGTTCCCCGTCGTTCCACGGATCGCACTGCGAATCGAGACCGGAATGAACGACGTGGTGCTTCTCCCCATTGTCGTTCTCTCGATAATCGCTGTTGGCGGTAGTGTCGCTTCGGCTCCGGGACCGGGCAGTGCTGTGGCGCGCAGCATTGTCGGGCTTTTTCTTCTCGGACCCGCGTTGGGAGCGCTGGTCGGATGGCTTGGAATCATTCTGCTCGAGCAGATTCGCAATCGCTTCACCGTCAGGCGCGACTACGAATCACTATATGCGATTGGACTCGCGCTAAGCTCATTCGCTCTCGCAGAGAGTGTTGGCGGAAGCGGATTCCTCGCTGCATTTGCTGCCGGTCTCATGGTGAGCTGGCAGGACGTCGAGCTGTGCGACTGTTTTCTGGAGTACGGAGAAGCAACCGCAGAGATGCTGCTCCTTCTCACTTTCGTTGCGCTCGGCACGTCTCTCATCTGGACCGGACTTACCGTCATCGATTTCCCGACGGTTGTATTCGCTGCAATCGCATTGATTGCGCGAACGATTGTGCTGTATCCGGTTCTCACTCGCGCTCACGTCACTGGCAGAGACAGAAAGCTGGTTGCGTTTTTTGGTCCTCGTGGGCTGAGCTCGCTCCTCCTTGTGCTGCTCCCGGTATTTGCGGGAATCACCGGTGCTGAGCGGCTGTTCTCGATTGCGAGTCTGGTTGTGCTTTCGTCGGTTGTTCTTCACGGGAGTGGCATCGCGTACTTCCTCCGTCGCAATGCGATCTCTTCTCCGGCGGAGCCGCGCGCAGCACTTCCGTTAAAGGAAGAAAACATTCCTGCGGACGTGCCCGACCGCATCACCATTGAAGAAGTGAGAAGGCTTCAGGCTGCAGGCGAAGACGTCATTATCCTCGACGCACGAGCTGACAGAAATCGCAGGAACTCAGAGACGCAGGCTGCAGGGTCCGTTCGCGTCGACCCTCACCAGCCAGTGCAGGACGCAAAGGCGTTGAAGCTTTCGCAGCAGGCGACGCTCGTGGTTTACTGTGCCTGAATTGACGAAGCCACCAGCGCCCGTGCGGCGCTCTCACTCCGAAAGGCTGGCTGGCCGAAAGCGCGCGCTCTCGTTGGGGGGTGGCATGCCTGGGAACAGGAAGGCATGCCTGTCGAGCCGAAAGTCGGTGAATGACTGGTAGTCGGGCAATCACTCACGGTCAGCGGGGGTTTTCCTGACGGCGACTGAATTTTCGCGGTGTATCATTCAGCCATGATCGCGGTCCGAAGACGGCTTGGTCGCTTAGTCGCCCCGCTGTTGATGGTGGCTTTTTTGTCGCAGGTCGGGCAGGCTCAGTCTGTCAGCTGTGCAGGCATGACAGCGATATCCAAAGCGGCTTCGCAAATGTCCGGAATGATGACAAGCCATTCCGCCCATTCTGGGTCGACGCTTCCATCTGACTCGTCAAAGAACACGCATCACGAAAAGAAAAGCAGTGTTCCTGTCTGCGCGCAGGGAACTTCGTGCGTTAGCGCTGCCGCGATTCCGGATCCATCACCAAATGCCAAGCCGCCGGCAAGGTTTGCATTCGTAATCCCGCAACGATCGCTTCCGCTCGAGGCACGCTCGCTCTCTCCGGATTCACCCCCTCCAAAGTTCTGCCCCTCTACTGACAGCGCGCGTCGCTGACGCGCCTTTTCGTCCGCTGCATTTCGTGCGCAGCGCGACCGAACTCCACAGAAGAGGATTCAATGAAATTCGATCGACTCGGACCTCACGTCCGTAAATACGGTATATGGATAGCCGCGGCGCTGCTTATGGTCCCTCATTCACGGGGGAATGCGCAGCAGCTGGTCACTCTCAGCGACGTATACGCGCTGGCCGCGAAAGCGCCGAAGATATCGGCAGCCTTGTCGCTGGCGGTTGCAGAGCGGTCACGAATTTCATCGGCGAAAAGACTTCCCGATCCGGAGCTGCAGCTCGGTTTCATGAACCGGTCGCTGCCTTCGCTCGCGCCCATGGATCCGCAGGGAATGACCCAGATACAGCTCATGCAGATGCTTCCGCTCCGCGGAAAGCTCGACCTCGCAGGCCGGGTTGCAGCCAGCAACGCAGCGGCTGCCGACGCGCGCGCACTCGATGTGAAATGGGATGTCCGCGCTCGCGCAGGGATGCAGTTCTACGATCTGTACGCAGCGGAAGGAAAGCTCGCGATCGATCGTGAAACGAAGAGGCTCGTGCAGGACATCGCGAAAGTTTCGCAGACCATGTACGCGATTGGTGACGCGAAGCAGGCAGATGTGCTCCGTGCACAGGTCGAGGTCGCGAAGATGAGCGAGGACATCACGCGCATGGAGAGCATGCGCGCATCGATGGCAGCCAGGCTGGCGGCAACGGTCGACTTGCCTGCGGAGACATCGCTTGCCGCTGTGGAGCTGCCTCACCTTCCGGATTCGCTTCCGCCACTCGCTGTGCTGATCGCAGAAGCAGAACGCAATCGCCCGATGATCGATGCCGGCGAGAAAAACTTTCGCGCGGCAGAAGCACAATCCGCTCTCGCACGAAAAGCGATCTGGCCCGACCTGACCGTCGGGCTGCAGTACGGGTGGCGATCGGGCGAAATGGGAACTGAAAAGATGGGAAGCCTGATGCTCGGCGCAACGGTGCCTGTTTACGCGCGAAGCCGCCAGCTGCGGATGCGAGACGAAGCATCTGCGATGCGCTCGATGGCCGAAGCAGATCTCAAGTCCATGCGGGCAGAAACACGGGGACGAATGGGTGAACTCTACGCGGATTACACTCGCGCGAGAAATCTGCGCGCGTTGTACACGACCACTGTTCTTCCCCAGGCGAAAGCAACAGTGACAGCATCATTTGCCGCTTATCGCGTCGGAGACGTCAATCTCATGACGCTGCTCGATAATCAGATGACAGTGAATCGTTACCGGCAGGAGCTGATC
>DASROK010000355.1:0-4109 GCA_035646915.1 Gemmatimonadaceae bacterium | reverse complement strand
ACCCGGGTCCACTTGCCTTTGACAGCTACGGGCTGTTTCGACAGCATCGCCGGCATCTGGCCGAATACCTCCCTCAACTCGGCGCTCGCTTCGGAGTCGGTGACTTCGGCTCCGCCGTCAGTCGAGATCTTGAGCTGCATGGAACCTTCCCGTCCACGAACGCGTTTCGGCGGACCGGGTTTGGGACCGCGTGACGTTGCCATGCGGATGGAATCAGTCACTGCAAGAACCGTCAGATGCTCGCCCACCGCTTTCTGCACGATTGCGCGGCTGAATACTTCGGTCATCGTGATCATCCGCCGCGAGCTCGTGGATCCGCGAAGAGACACGCCGCTCATGTCGACGGTCTGATTCAGCCGCACGGCGATCGTGTCGCCGACATGCGGCTTGATCTGAAGAAGAACCGGCTGAGCCTGCGTTAGTGTTGCGTTGAGTGCGACCGCGGCAACAGCGAAAGTGAGCTTGTGGCGCTCACGAATCATACGGGTCCCCGACGGGGAGCGGCCTCAGGGGCGCAGGCCGTCTTTCCGCAGTTACAGTCTCCGCTGGAATGATGTTCCCGAGCCGGGACTGAAAAAACTTCCGCACATCTGAAGGCCGCATCAGGGTCGTGACATTGCGTGCTTCGATGAGCTCGTGCTCATCGTAGAGATCGACCATGTTCTTCACCCATGCCATCGTAACGCTCGAATCGAGCGCGCGAAGCGACCGGTAGAGCGCGGCCGCAAGGCCGACGTCCTGCGCCTGCGGATACATCTCCGCACCTTCGCGGCCTGACAGAACTGCAGGTCTCGGGAATCGAACAAAGATCGGCTGCGTGAAATGCGGATGACGAACCATCAGCTGTCCCTTCTCCAGCGTCGCCAGCTTGGTTCTCACAGCCGGGCTGAGAACTGAATAACCGGGAGTTGCGAGCTCATCGCCATCCATGCGGCCGTAAATCGCCGTGCCTGAATTCCCAACAACGCGCCGATGAACCTGAGAGCGGAACTGCTGTGCGCTGAAGAGAACGAGACCCAGATACCTTCCTCTCTCGGAGATGTCGAGAAGCATCTTCCGGACGTAAGTGTCCTGCTGGTCATTCGGCGCGTACTTGTTGAGCTCGTCGACGAACACGATCAGGTGCTTTACGCCGAGGTCGCGCCGTTCGAGATGCTCGCGAAGACGCGAGACAATGCGTGCAAAGATGAGATCCTGCGCGTCTTCCTCGAGAGACGCCACGTCGACTACATACACCGCGCGGTCTTCGAAGCTCCCGAATGGGAGGTCGCTCACGTCGCCAGTGTTTGTGACAAGCCCGGCGCAGCGCGTCGAGATGTTGATGAGACGGTTCCTGACTTTTCTGATCGTCGCGATGTGATGAGTACGCCAGGAGCTCTGGTCCTTCGCCTCCAATCCCTGCAGGAGGTCGCGGAACCATGCCTCGAGATCGGCGAACGACTCGACGCTGTGATCCCTGGACAGATAGGCATCACGCTCCAGTCTGCATCCAACTACTCGCTCGCCAATAAAATCGATGAGCGCGTCAGCCTTTGCGTCGAGGTCGTCCTTGTTGAGAAGAACCTCGGCATACTGCAGAACTTCTCTCAAGCCCCAGGTGAGCGGGGTGACATTGTGAGTAAGCGCTTCGTTCGAGCGAAGAGTATTGAGACTGTAACCCTTTGCATTGTACGGAGCGAAGTACTCGACCTTCGTGAACGGCTTCGGCTCGACTTTCATCTTTTCATACAGCGCGCGATCAGATTCTTCGAGGCGAAGCGCAGGCTGATCCAGATAGCAGAGATCCGGGCCCTTCACGTTGAAACAAACCGCGGCAATCGAGCCTTTGCTTTCGGGGAAATGCGTAAACACCGACGAAAGCAGCCACTCGACTGCGCTTGTCTTTGTCGCAAGGCCCGACATTCCAGAAATGTTGAGATGCGCCGCTTCTGGCCCGAGGAGAAAATCAGCGTCGAGCCAGATCACCGAATCGGTTGCGCCCGCGCGATACACGCCGATTGGAATTCCGGTGTGCGCGCCGTCCTTGAGGTATGCATCCATTCGCAATGCAGTGGCGACATCTTCCTCTCCTGCAAGGAAAACTTCTCCCATCGGCACAGGCTGCATCGGCTCTTCAGGTATCTGCCGAAGAACTGCCGCAGTATACAAGCGGATTTCAGCTCGCTCGGTGGCAGAGAATCCTGCATTCGCGGGTGATCCGTCGTGACCGAGCACGTCGTGCATCGGTGACTGAAGGTCGGTGTAGCTGAAACCCTCGACGACAATTCCGTAAATGTGCGGAATCTGTCCGTCGATTGGATGAGCACCGTCAACGCGAACAATGGTGCCGATTCCAACCGGACTGTCGAGCGACGTCCAGAAATGAAACTCGTGCGGAGTGTTCGGCTTCCGCTCAGTTGCTACGACTCTTCCAAGCGGGTTGCTCATGAAATCGCTCTCAGGAATTCTTCAGTGTCACGAATACCGTATGCCATCTTGTCCCATCTTCCGTCTGGAAGAGCGAGCGGCGCTCCTTCAGCAATGATCCATTTTGAGATTTCAGCTGTTCGCTCGACGATGTCGTCTGAGATCGATGCTTCCGCCCTCACGAGTCCAAACAACGCATCGCGTCCAGCGGCTGGCCTGAGTCTCACGTACCAGCTTGCAACCGGAAATCGCGGCCGATTGCTCACTCGAAAAATGGAGGAACGCTCACCCGCGCGCAGGCCTATGAGCGTTCGAAATGCATTTCCCTCCGCATAAAGACGGCGATGTGTTTTTACCACACCGACTGCGAAGCGGCAGGTCGACACCTTTTCGCTTCCCGCGATGCTTCCATCGATGTAGAGAGGGCGCGTTTCGCGGGCGCACCATTCTTCTGCGAGCGACAGCTCCATTGTCTCGCGGTCTATTTGTACTCTCTTGAACGCGGCTTCCATCAAAGCGGCCGGATGACGTGACGGAACTCTGTCGGGGGAATCAGACTGTGCGGTATCGACGACTCGAGGGTCCGATTTGAGGTCAGCGCGAATGCCGTCGACGTAACAGAACGGAAGGTAGTAACGCTTTCTGACAATCGGCGGATGACCGCTCCACGAAACAAGGCGCCGGTTTACACGCGCGCGAATGGCCGACGACAATGTCGCCCATACGATTGGAATTCCGTGAACGTGATTGACGACGCGAACGTCCTGGGTGCCGTCGAGGAACGCAGCGAAGTCGCTTTCGCCGCGAAGTGACTTTGGATCCGCTACAGGGATTGCGCGAAAGTCGCTTCCTTCGATCAGCTCAGGCTGCAGCAGAACCGGAACGTCTTCACCGTGCGCATAGCGCTCGCCCTGAGGCGGCGCACCCTCGACAGGCTCACATCCCGGAACCTGATCGAGAATGAATCTCGTTGCTTCGTGCGGCGAGGCCGGCCAGTGTCGTGCTTCCTCGTCGAAAGGCTGCTGATTCACTCCAGCCCGATGTCCCACGCCTGCTCCAGATCTTTCTTCGAATACGCCCTGAATGCGGTGAGAGTCTGCGTGCTTTTGAGACCGGGAACGGTCGTGATGTGCTCCGTGACAACGGAGGCGACCCCCTCATAGTCCGTCACTTCGATGATGGCCACGAGATCCCATTCACCGGATACCGAGAAGACCTGGGACACGCCCTCGATTCCGGCAAGCCGGGTCGCGCATTGCTGGATAAGCCGTGGTTCGGCTTTGATGAGGACGATAGCGGTGATCATTGGAATCGAGTGGAGTAGGAGAGAGAAAGGGCGCGCGCGATGCCGTCTGGATTCTGCTATGTTTCGTTCAACGGCGGAGCGAAATCGCCAAACGGATTATAACAGTATCGGCGTGGCGGAAGCTGCGCCAATGTCGCATTAGGAGCCAGAAGGTGGACACCGAAGAGAGAGACGAACGCGGCTCGGGTCGCAGTCAGAACGTCGTGCATACCCTGCCTCGGTCGATGGCTTCGGTATCGGGTTTTCTTACCGGTCCCCTGGAGCGCCTCGACCCCGCAGCAGGCGCTACCCAGGTCCTCGTCATAACCGCAGACCCGGAGACCGCGGTCGCCCTTGCCGAAGCGGTACTGAGAATGACCGGGCCCGCGGGAATCGAGCTCATTCCGATCACCTCAGC
>DASROK010000354.1:0-3818 GCA_035646915.1 Gemmatimonadaceae bacterium | reverse complement strand
GCTCGAATCGCCTTTGCACTTTGTCGCGCGGCTTCGAGCGACCGTTCCGCGGCGACCAGGTCGGGACGCTGACGAAGCGCAACACTCACAGCCTCTGTCTCGGTTGGTATCGCGTCAGATGGCAGCGGTCCGTCGACCCGGGTCGAGAGCGCGAAATCAGTTTCGAGCGGCGCACCAATCGCGCGAATCAGATCGAGACGCGATCTCGCCTGGTCACCGCGCGCGGCGATGAGCTGCGAATGAACCTGAGCAAGCTGAGCTCTCGCACGCGTGACATCCAGACCCACTCCCACTCCAGCCCGGAGCTGCTCATTCGCAATTACAAGCAGCGTATCCGCCAATGCGGAGTCTGCAACTCTCGCAGACAAGAGCGCCTGTGCGCGCGCTGCGCGCAGGTATGCAATCGCGGCGGTCGCCGCCGCCTGTTCTGATGCGCTCAGGGCCGAAGCTTCGCTGGCTCTCGCTGTCGCACGGGCGACACCAACCCGCTCTCGCGCCGCGAAATCGATTGCCGGCACAGTTACATGAGCCCGCAGATCGAGCGTGTTGACCGGGCCGATTATCTGCCCGTTCGGATCGAGAAGCGGCGTTTCTCCTTCGGGAGCTGGAAAATCAAATCCGAACGTAGCCGAGTTGAGAGTGTGTCCGCTTTCCAGCGCAGTAGTGCGCAGCGAGGGCAGAAGATCTGCGCGCGCCTGCGTGATGCGCGCCTGTGCCTCCCTCGTTTGCAGCTGCGCGATGAGTGCGGGAGCGCTTTGCCTCGCCGCGAGTCTCGCCGCCTCGCCGAGCGTCAGAGACGGTGGAGCAGTCTGCTGCGCCGCGGCTGCGGTGCCGGAGAACAATCCCGCAATTAGAATTTTCCTGAATCGGAACGACATCACTTTTTCTTCCTGTTTCTAAGTCTTGCCAGAGTCGCTTCCACCAGCGTGCCGATTTCCGCCGACATTGCGTCGAATTCCTTGAGCCTCGCACGCACCGGGGGAGCGAGTGACGCATCGTTCATCGCGTCAGTGACAACCGAGCGAACGCGGTTCCACCGTGTCAGCCGCTGCTCCATCGTTCGCAGGAATGGATCCCCTGCGATTCTATAGTAGTCCCGGCGATCTCCCGTGCGGCTTATGCGCTCTATGAGCCCTTTATCCTCGAGCATTCGCGTGTTTATGCTCGCGCTGGCCTTGCTTGCATCGACGGCCGCAGTGATCTCGTCGAGCGAGAGCTCCATGTCGCTCATGATGAGCAAGCCGAAAATTCGGCCCGCTATTCGCGGGAAGCCGTCGGTTTCCATGGAGACCGCGAGCCGCTCCACGAATTCGTGGGGCACGGGCACTCGCTGACGTTTTTTAGGGGAGCTGACTGTTCTGGTCGCCATTCACATCGTTCAGTTTGTACTGAACGACCAATATGGTGGGTGGACGGCCATATTTCAACTGCTTCGGCTTTCCCCCACAGGGTGCGCGAAAGGGTCCGTTTTGCTAGTATTTTCCCCGCGCCAGTTTGTCTCGGGCTGGCTACCAGGAGAGCGTTGCATGAGCACCGGATTGAGCCGCGTCGCCTCGAAGTACGAGAAGCGCTACTCGAGCTACTTCAAGGACGTCCCGGAAGTATCCTTTAGCATTCGCGACAGGAACGGCGCGGAGCACCGGTTCGGCACCAAAGACCCGGCTTTTACATTCGCCGCCAGAGACGACCGCGCCCTGTCCGCCCTCGACACTCTCGATTCGCTCGTGATTGCCGAGGCTTACCTGTCAGGCTCACTCGACGTTGAAGGCGATCTCGAGTCCACGCTGAGCATGCGCGATTTCTTCGCCGACAAACACCCTCTCGTTACCGCCTGGCACATGCTCGGCCCAAAACTGCGCGGCCAGGTGAAAAGCGATGCAGAGCACATCTCGCATCACTATGACATCGATCCCGATTTCTTCCTTGCGTTTCTGGACCAGCGGCATCGCTGCTACTCTCACGGTGTATTTCACTGCGATGACGAGTCACTCGAGGACGGCATCACGCGCAAGCTCGATTTCGCGCTCGACTCGATTGAAGCTTGTCCGGGCGACCGCGTTCTCGATGTGGGCGGCGGATGGGGCGCGTTTACCGAATACGCGGGAAAGAAGGACATTCAGGTCACTTCACTCACCATCTCACAGGTGTCCGAGAAGTTTTTGAACGATATCATCGGATCGGAAAAACTTCCCTGCCGCGTGAGGCTCGAGCATCTCCACGAGCACAAACCCGACAAGCGTTACGATGCCATTGTGATCCTCGGCGTCACCGAGCACCTTCCTGACTATGAGCGCTCGCTCGCGCTGTACCGCTCGATGCTCAAGCCCGGCGGAAAGGTTTACCTGGATGCCAGCGCGATGCGAAAGAAGTACGACATATCGAGCTTCCTTCGGCGGCATATATATCCGGGCAATGGTTCGCCGATGTGCCTCCACGATTATCTGAAGGCAGTTGCCGCTTCGCCGTTTCAGCTCGACGTGGTCCACGACGATCGTCACAACTATGCGCTCACATCGAAGCACTGGGCCGAACGTTTCGAAGCTGCGCGCGCGGAAATCGAGCGGCGCTGGGGAATGGCGCAGTATCGCAAATTCCGGCTCTATCTGTGGGGATGCTACGATGGATTCAAGCGGGACTACATGCAGGCGTATCGTGTAGTCCTGAGCCTGCCGTCTGCTGCAACTGCCTGACGCCGTGGAGGTCGCGACAGACAAGCTTCGCTTTTTTCGCACGAGCGTCGGGTTGAGGCGGTGGCTCGAGAAGAATCACGACAAGGCGCAGGAGCTCTGGATCGGATTCAATCGCAAGGATTCTGCTAAAGGAGGGATAACCTACCCCGAAGCGCTGGATGAAGCGCTATGCTACGGCTGGATCGACGGCATCAGAAAAAAACTCGACGACACGAGCTTCACCATTCGCTTCACGCCGCGAAAGAAGAACAGCATCTGGAGCAATGTGAACGTCAGGCACGTCGCTCGCCTTGAAAAGGACGGCCGCATGATGCCTCCAGGCCTTGCCGCATTCAATGCAAAAGATGAAAAGCGGGCGGGCGTCTATTCCTTCGAGCGCGACGTTGCCGAGTTGGAGCCCGCAATGCAAACGCGATTCAAGAAGAATCCCAGAGCGTGGAAATACTTCGAGTCACAACCGCCCTACTATCGTAGAATTGCAGCCTGGTATGTGATCAGTGCAAAAAAAGAGGAGACTCGTGAAAGGCGCCTTTCTGATCTGATCATGCGCTCCGCAAGAGAATCACGACTTCCGCAGTTTGTTCCCGCCTCCAACAGCAGAAAGCCGAAATGAATCTGTTCGCCCGTTTCTCAGCTGTCGCGATAATCACAGCAATTGCAGCCGGTGATCTCGCCGCGCAGACAAGCTCGATCTCACTCGACACCGCGCAGCTCAAAGCATTGCGGTACCGGATGATCGGGCCCGCTCGCGGCGGCCGCGTCACGACAGTTACCGGCGTTCCGCAGCAGCCGATGACATTCTACATGGGATCGACTGGCGGCGGCGTATGGAAAACTGTGAACGCCGGCCAGACGTGGACGAATATCTCCGACGGATATTTCGCTGCCGCCTCCATGGGATCCATCGATGTCGCCGATTCCGACCCGAATGTCATCTATGCCGGCACCGGCTCTGATGGAATACGCAGCAACGTTTCGATCGGAAAGGGAATGTACAAATCGATCGATGCGGGAAAGACCTGGTCGTTCGTGGGACTTCCGAATGCAGGCCAGATCGGATCGGTCATCATTCACCCGTCGAACCCTGACATTGTGCTCGCCGCTGCCTTCGGAAATCCTTTCAAGCCG
>DASROK010000353.1:0-10236 GCA_035646915.1 Gemmatimonadaceae bacterium | reverse complement strand
GCTAAGGAGACCGTCGCAGCCGTTCAGGCGTTGAAGAGGATTGCTGCCAAGACCTGAAAGACAGTCACCGGTCACCGGTCACCGGTCGCCGGTCGCCGGTTGTGACTGGCGACAGACGACCGGCGACCGGCGACTGTTTTCTTAGTCTACCTTCAAGGCCTTCTGAATCGTAAAGAGTACGTTCCTGGTGTGCGCCATCGTCTCTGCATTCGCTCCTGCCTTCCCCGAAAGCTTCGACTGAATCGAACGGAGTGACGCCAGTGCGGCTGACTGCGCCGGGTAGTCATAGTTGTTCTTCGTCGGCGGAGTGATGATCGCCGCCAGACGGTTCACATACTCCATCTGCAGGTTCTGGCGGAACGTATTCACATTGCCGCTCAGGTCGGCATCGAAAACCGCCGACGTGAGGTCGCTCATCACTTCAGCGAGCGGATACTCGTTGCCGTACAGCCGTGAATCGGTGATGCGGGTCATCACGCGCGGATTGAGCAGGTGATTCAGAACGTTCTTCTGGGTCGTCAGCACGCGATCATGAATCTTCGGATCTTCGGGCGTTCCGAAAAAGTCGAATCCGCGGCGCTGCATCTGCAGGTATGAATACAGATTCGAGGGAGTGTTGAACGCCGATGGCGCGAACACGTTCTTCGCGAGCGATGCCATTGCGCGCTTCTGATCGGCGCGGCTCACCGGAGTGAATGGCTTCGTCGCACCGGGCTGTCCTGCAAACGCGCGATCGACATACACACCGCCGATGTAGCGCGATATCACCGTTGCCGATGAATTGAGCTGGCCCGTGAGCACGAGATACGCGTTGCGCATTTCGTGATACGACTGACCATGTGTCGCATACCGTGTCTGCAGTGTCCCCATGAGATCGTTGATCACATCGAAGCGATCGGACATGTAGCCGATTGCATCGCTGGTCATGTCATTCACGTTCACCCTGGGATCGATACCACCGCCGGGTGAGCGCATGTCGTCGGCGTCGTTTCCAAAAGCGAGGCCGGGCTCAGTTGATTTTGCGAGAAGCGCATCAACACGTGCCTTCTCCGCCACTGGATCCGGGAGCGAAGGTGTGTATCCATATTGAATCGCCCAGGAATCATACGGTCCCGGACGGCTCGAGAAGTAATCACCCTGCTGCTGTCCCTTCTTCGCGAGATTCACAATCTCGTAATCCATCACCGATCCCATTACGCCCCTGCTGCTGGTAATAGCGCGATCGTTGATCTCCTTCGGCGAAAGCATCTGGCTTGCCTTCATGTTGTGATTGAGTCCCATCGTGTGACCCATTTCATGAAGGATGAGACCGGTGATCGCCTGGTTGATGTAATCGCGCATCTCGATTTGCGTCGCACCGCGCGAGCGAAGCGCCTGCATGCCGGTCATCACGTTGAGCTGAAGCTGATCGGCATATGAGCAGCGCTTGCCAGTCGCGTCGGCGTTTTCGGGATCTTCCATCTCCATGTTCATTCCCGCAGTTGCGAATGCCTTCTCCTGTCGCACGCGGTTGGTGACGAAGATGTACTCGAGCATGATGTCGGCGCCGATGATCTGGCCGGTGCGCGGGTTCACGAAGCTCGGGCCGTACCCGCCAAACGGTGGATTCGGGGACGACGTCCAGCGAAGAACGTTGTAGCGGATGTCGCCCGCATCCCAGTCGGCATCATCGGGCTGAACCTTCACCACCACTGCGTTCTTGAATCCGGCAGCTTCGAACGGACCATTCCACAGCATCGCGGCCTTGTAGATCGCGTCGCGGAATTCCACTGGAGTTGTGTTCTCGATCCACCATGTGATCGGCTCTACAGGCTCCGAGACCGCAGCGTTCGGATCCTTTTTCACCAGCTTCCACCGGTTGATGAAGTCGTGATAAGGAGCCGCGCTGGTCGAAACCATGTCGGTGATCTCCTGCGAGAAGTATCCGACGCGAGGATCATCGAGACGCGGAGTGTAGTCATCCTTCGGCATCTCGATGAGCGAGTGCTGCACAACGATCGTTACGTTGCGCGCATCCGTGATGTCTGCACCGCCACGATTCAGCGGCGATGGATTCTCGTACACATAGTCGACGGTGACGTCGGTATTCGCCGGATAGTTCTTCACCCGCTCGACACGAGTCTTGGACTTGCTGAGCGCACCGAGATTGAACTGCGATCCGGGAGGGGCCTGCGGATTCGGCGTCGGCTTTACCTGTGTGAACGCCTCGGTCATGAAAAGGTCGTCAGCCTTGATCAGGTAGTTCGCGCTGTCTTCTGCAACAATTTCCTGAACCGAGACCACCGCCGGACTGATGTTCGCCGACGCTGCGCGAGCAAGCGCATTGTCCTTGTCGAACCAGAAACTCGGGTTCTGCGTCACGAACTCGAGCTTGTTGAAGACTTTGCGAACGGTGAACACGTTGTTCGTTCCGAATGCACCGCGGAATGCGCCAGCAGCTATCGGCGCGTCGACGACATGTGTGAAGTAGATGAATTCCTTTCCGATCTTGTCCTTCGAAACGCTCATCATGAGCGATCCGTTGGTCGTGTCCTGATAGATCGCGAATAGCCCCGCCGTCTTTCTCATCGGCTTCACGACGCTTGCGATGGATTTCTTTTCTCCGGCTGCAGGCGTGCCACCGCCGGGAGCGGCCGGCTTGGCACCGGCGCTGGTCTGAGCGGATGCGGCAGGGCCTGCTGGTGCCGGCGCCTGCGTCTGCTTTGCAGAAGCCTGCGCACAGCCAGTGGCCACGAGCGCCGCCACAACGGCGAGACACGTTGACGTGGTGTGTGTTTTCATAAGAAGACCGTGATGGGAGGAAATACGGCGTGACCGGAGCATCCAGAGCTCCGGTTGATCGCGTACAATATTGAACGCCCCCCGGGCAGGGCGCCACAGACCTTACAATCACCGAACAGTTAGGCTCAGATTAGTCCCGTGAGCGAGGGCGCCAACATCACCATGAACACGCCGACTGCGTCGACTGCCGGCGGGTTTCTGACTTCCGGCAGTACCCCGCTTCCGCGGGACATTCTCGAGCGCGCGCGCGAGCGCGTAAAAATCGCTGCGCTTGTCTTCGTCGCAACGTGGCTTTTTGTCGTGACCATGAATGAAGGCGTTGCGCGGTTTGCGTATGGAACGCCTCTGCTCGAACGCCTCTGGGCTCCGCGACAAACTTTACTCACGCTGGTCGGCCTCTTCGCTTCTGCCGGGATGGCCTTCCTCGCTTCGCGAATGAAGCATCGTCCCGAGCTCGTGCTGGATGTCGGGCTCGTATTCGAAGTCTTCAACGCGCTGCTCATCAGCCTGATCACCGAATGGTATCCGCGGAGCGACGCGCAAGCAGTGTCGTGGGTCTGCGTCACGATTGTATTATGGCCGGCAATTGCTCCATCGTCGCCGAGAAAAACGCTGGTTGCAGCCCTCGCTGCAGCGACAACAATTCCGCTTGGAATCTGGTATGGACTGACCATTCATCCGGTCAGGGATGCGAACTGGTTCATACTGCTCTGGCTGATTCTTCCCGGCTATGTGTGCGCTGCACTCGCAGTCGTTCCCGCAAATGTCATCCGCGGACTAGGCAGGCAGGTAACGAAGGCGCGGGAGCTCGGCTCATACCAGCTCGAGAACCTTCTCGGCAAAGGCGGAATGGGGGAAGTGTATCGCGCAAAACATCGGCTGCTTGCGAGGCCCGCGGCAGTGAAGCTCATCTCTCCTGCAGCACTGCGCGGAAGCTCCGCCGATGAAAACCGAATCGTCATCGAGCGTTTCAGGCGTGAGGCTGAAGCCGCTGCAACCTTGAGGTCGCCGCATACTATAGAGTTGTACGATTACGGCGTCGCCGAGGATGGAACCTTCTATTACGTAATGGAGCTTCTGGACGGAATCGATTTTCAGGAGCTCGTGCAGAAGCATGGGCCTCTTCCTGCCGAGCGTGTGATTCATCTCATCAGCCAGGCATGCGATTCACTGGGAGAGGCTCACCTCGCTGGTCTTGTGCACCGCGACGTAAAGCCTTCGAACATTGTTGCCTGCAGAATGGGGCTCAAAGTCGATTATGTGAAAGTGCTCGACTTCGGCCTCGTCAAGCACGATCAAAAGAATTCGGAGCTGGACATTACCCAGGCTGGCTCAGTGAGTGGAACTCCGTCCTATATGGCGCCGGAGTCAGTAAGCGGAATCGGAAGCGTTGGACCCCAGGCGGACGTATACGCGATCGGTTGTGTTGCATACTGGCTTCTGACAGGACAGACAGTGTTCAAGGCAGCGAATCCAACGATGATGATGATGCAGCACGTCAGCAGCGCGCCCGTTCCCCCTTCGCTCAAATCTCCTCATCCTGTGCCGAGGGATTTCGAGGAGATCGTGATGCGCTGTCTGTCGAAGGATGCCGCTGATCGTCCGTCTGACGCCGCTGCGTTAGCCGAGCTTCTGCAAAAATGCCGTGTCCCCATGCCGTGGACTGACGCACGCGCTCACGAATGGTGGGAAGGTTTGAGGACTGCCGAGATTCCAGTCGAGCAGAGGACCGGGTCAATTATCATCCAATAGTCTTCGCGCGGAGCGAAGAGACTATTCGCCGGGAAGAATTTCCGCAGCTGCTTCCTCAACGACAACTCTCGGCTTGCGCCGCGAAACTGTCAGCATCTCAGCAGCAGCATCGACCGCTTCCTGAGTACCTGCGAGCGCGAGAATGTCCCCCTCGCGCAGTACTTCCTTGCCCGACGGGACAACAACTTTTGCCCCAGTTTCGCCGCGTCGCGTAATCGCGAGAATTGTCGCACCGGTTTTTCCGCGAATGTTGAGCTCGGCAAGACTTCGGTCCACCGCGGGCGACGCTGTTGTGATCTTCACAGGCACGGGTTCGCCGAGACCGGGAAGCATGATCGCGATGTGCTCCATTGTCTTGTACAGATTCTCCTCGTCATCCTCACTCGACGCCTGAGGAGTCAGCGCCGCCACTATGACTTCGGCTCCCGCCCGCGCATGCTCCTGGAGATTGAGAGCACTTTTCCAGAAAGCAATTCCAAGCACCACGACCATTATCGCAAGCAGCGAAAAACCGGGGAACTTCGGAATGAATGGCTGAGTGACTGCAACGATGGGCACTCCAACAATCAACAAAGTCCCGATTTGCAGCATCGTAACAAGCGCGCGCCTCGGCGCGTCAGCAAAATCAGCTTTGCGCCTGCCGGCAGTGGGGAGCGCGCGAACAGCGAGAATGAAGCCGAGCATTCGAGAACTTCTCACGATTCCGAACAGGAGGGGGGTCGCAAGAGCCATTGCGCCGAGAAGCACGACAAGCAGCGACATGCCCGGAGAAGCACCGGTCCAGTTGCTGAACATGGTGGTGAATCTTCCCCGCTCCGCACCAGCGCCAATCACCACCAGTGTCAGCAGCAGCGAATCGATCAGAATCAGCCGGATCATGCGGCGCGTTTTGGACCGGCCTGCGGCATCCGGCGCCGACCGCATGCGCGCTACCCACGACGCATAAAGTGCAACTGAAGTCTGCAGCGGACGCGGAAGTTTTCTGTCCACCCACATCGCCGCAGGCTCAGCGCCGCGAATGAGCCATGGAGTGCAGAGCGTTGTCAGCGCCGACACGGCCACGGCGACCGCATAGAAAGAGGTCGTCGTGACCTTCGCGGCAACACCGACCGCAGCGATGATGAACGAAAACTCGCCGATCTGCGCGAGGCTCATCCCGGACTGAATCGAAGTCCGAAGACCTGCCCCGGTGATGAATGCTCCGGCTGTAACAGCGACTACTTTTCCGAGAATCACCACCACGCTCAACACCAGCACTGTTCCCCAGTTCTCAAGAACCAGACTCGGATCGATCAGGTATCCCACGGAGACGAAAAAGATCGCCACGAACATGTCGCGTACTGGATGAACGAGTCGCTCGATTCGTCCTGATTCGCCGGATTCCGCGACGAGTGATCCGCAAATGAATGCGCCAAGCGCAACTGAATATCCGAACTTGTACGCAATGAACGCTGCCGCGAAGCAAAGCCCTATCGCGCCGATGAGAGTTACATCCACGCGCTCGAGCTTCACTATTCCTCTGACGAAACGCGGAACGATCAACACTCCAAGCACGACAATTCCGCCGAGGAAGGAAATGAGTCTCACCACTGTAATCGTGAGACTCCACGCCGAAAGACCGGCGCCCGTTGCGACCGCAGTGAGAAGCGCGATGAGAATTATCGCGATCAGATCCTCGACGATCAGAATTCCGAAGACCACCTCGCGAAGCTTGCCCTGGACATTCTGTTCGTCGAATGCCCGCGCAATGATGGTGGTGCTGGAGATCGCGACGATTGCGCCGGTGAACACGCTCTGAAGTGTGCTGAAGCCGAGCAGGAAACCGGCGACGTAGCCGAGCCCCATCATGGTGCTCGTCTCGAGCAAAGCGGCAAGCCCGGATGTCGCAGCAATTTGTCCGACCCGGTTCAACCGGAACTCGAGCCCAAGCGAAAACATGAGAAGGATCACGCCGAGCTCGGACAGTGCTTCGAGAACTTTTTCGTCGGCCGTAATTGGTACGGGCAGGTACGGACCGACAATCATGCCTGCGACCAGATAGCCGAATACCACCGGCTGGCGCAGGCGCTGGAAGAGAAAGGCTGTTACGGCCGCCGTACAAAGGACGAGCGCCAGGTTCTCCAGGAATGTGTGGGCGTTGTCCATTGCGTGATGATAACAAAAAACGGCTCGCACAGTTTATGCGAAAATGGGCCAAATCCCGGAATTTCCGGCTAAACGGTCTCCGTTGAACGCGGAGAACAATCCACATATATGAAATCCAGGACCTCGGACCTACCCTCCGTCGGCAGTGAAAGCGATGACACGTCCCATCGAGCCCGGACAGGCGTTTCGGGTCTCGATCAAATTCTGAACGGCGGCCTTCCGCGCAATCACATTTACCTGGTAGACGGCCAGCCGGGTAGCGGAAAGACGACGCTGGCTTTGCAGTACCTGCTCGAAGGCGTCGCGATCGGTGAGCCAGGGCTGTATGTCACGCTCTCGGAGAGCCGCGCGGAGCTGACCGAAGTTGCGGCATCTCACGGCTGGAGCCTCGATGGGATCGATATCTTCGAGCTTGCGTCGGAGCGGGCACAGGAAACGGAGGAAGGATACACACTCTTCCATCCCGCTGAAGTCGAGCTTCAGCAGACGATGGACGCCGTTCTCAGAAAAATCGAGGCGACAAACCCGATTCGCGTGGTCTTTGATTCGCTGTCGGAGATGCGTCTGCTTGCCCGCGAACCGCTTCGATTCCGGCGTCAGATTCTCGCGCTGAAGCAGTTTTTTTCCGAGCGCGAAGGAACGGTGCTGCTGCTCGATGACAAAACTTCGCCCGGTGACGACCTTCAGCTGCACAGCCTGGCTCACGGTGTGATCGTACTGGAACACGTCGCGCTGGAGTATGGTTCAGAGAGACGTCGCCTGCAGGTGACGAAAATTCGCGGCTCGAAATTTCGCGGAGGGTTCCACGATTTCCGAATTGCAACCGGCGGGTTGCAGGTTTTTCCGCGAATTCTGCACGATGTTCCACGCGGTGATTTCACGAGGATGGTGCTTCAAAGCGGATCAAAAGCTCTCGATACTCTGCTCGGCGGCGGTCTTACATGCGGCACCAGCCTTCTCATCACCGGTGCAGCCGGGACGGGGAAATCTGTGCTTTGCACTCAGTACGCAAGCGCGTCGGTAAAACGCGGCGAGCGTATTCTTTTTTACCTGTTCGATGAGCGTCTTTCCACGTTCAGGCTGCGCACCCGTACTCTCGGTATCGACATCGACGCCGCGCTCGATTCCGGCCAGCTTCACATCCAGCAGGTCGAGCCAACCGACCTTTCGCCCGGAGAGTTCGCCAGCCAGGTAGTGTCAGCAGTGGAGAAGAATCACATCTCGCTCGTGGTGATCGATTCCATCAACGGCTATATGCAGTCGATGCCGGAGGAAAGGCTCCTTCCCATTCAGGTGCACGAACTGCTGAGCTTTCTCTCCAACAACGGCGTTACGTGCATCATGACTCTTGTGCAGCACGGCATTTTTGGCAATCCGGTTGATGAAGCAGTGGAAGTCAGCTATCTCGCCGACACTGTCATTCTCATGCGCTACTTCGAGGTCAATGGCTCGGTGCGACAAGCCATCTCCGTCGTGAAGAAGCGGAGTGGCGACCACGAGAGAACAATCCGCGAATGCAAGGTCGGCCAGGGAGGACTGGAAGTAGGCGCTCCTCTCCGCGAATTCCAGGGCGTGTTGACCGGAGTTCCCACGTATACCGGAGACTCGGTACCGCTCATGGAGGATGGTGCGAAGGAATCGGGCACGCAGGGAGCAACACATAGGAGGGCGAACGCAGATTGAAGCCGATTGCTGCGCGCGCGTCAACACCTCTGGCCATTCCGCCAGCGGCACTGAAGCTCGAAACGGACGATGGCGCGAGAGCGAATGCTGATAACGCTTCCCGCATCGTCGTCGCGGTTCTCACACCTACCGGTCGCGATGGGATAGTAGCAAGCCACCTTCTTGGTCGCTTTGGAATTCAGTCCGCCCTGTGCTCGAATATGGACGAAATCTGCCAGTTGATTTCCGAAGATTCGATCGGCGTGATTCTCGTTGCCGAGGAAGCGCTCATCAAGTCAGAGCGTTCGCGCCTGTTTGAATCTCTGAATCAGCAGCCGTCCTGGTCTGACATTCCGATAATTCTCCTCACCGGAGAAGGCGAACTGTCGAGCTCGCTCCCGCGTGCACTGAGCGGCCTGGTGGAAAAAGGCAACATCACGCTGCTCGAGCGGCCGGTTAGAGTTGCAACTCTGACCACGCTGATCAGATCTGCACAGCGTGCACGTCTTCGCCAGCTCGACGTGCGTGACTACATCGAGCGCCGAAACGAATCCGAAGAAGTGTTGCGTGAGAGCGAGCAGCGCCTTCGCAGCGCTGTGCTGTCGGCTCCGTACCCGCTCATGCTCCACGCGGAGGGAGGTGAGATTCTTCAGCTGAGCCGTGCATGGACCAGTCTCACCGGTTATGACGCCGCGTCCATCCTCACAACGGGTGAGTGGATGAAGCGTGCCTATCCAGACAACGAGTCGGGCGGAAGTGAATTCGGTCCGATCGACAGTCCGGAGGGAGTCTCCGTCCATCTTGGTGAGCGGCAGATTCAGACAGCCACTGGTTCCGTTCGCACATGGGACTTTCATCGCGTCGCACTCGGCACACTGCCCGACGGACGAAGAGTGAATCTCACAGCGGCAATAGATGTCACCGCCTACAAGCAGCTCGTCGAGAGCGAGCGCTCCGCACGCAGGCAGGCAGAGGAAGCGAACTCCGCGAAGAGCCAGTTTCTTGCGACGATGTCGCACGAGCTGCGGACTCCGCTCAATGCCATATCAGGATACACGCAGCTTCTTTCGCTTGGCCTGAGGGGGCCGGTTACACCGGAACAGCAGGAAGACCTCGACCGCATCGATCGCAGCCAGCGACATCTTCTCTCACTCATCAATGACATTCTCAACTTTGCGAAGATCGAAGCAGGTCACATCGCGGTGGAGAATGCGCCGGTTGCTGTCTCGCGAATTCTCGATGGGCTGAAGGAATTCGTCGAGCCGCAGCTGCGGGAGAAAAATCTCAACTTCTCGGTGGTCAATTCCTGCCCGGGTGCCGTTGGACGTGGTGATGAAGACAAGGTCCGGCAGATACTGATCAATCTCCTGTCCAACGCAATCAAGTTCACTGCGGTGAACGGCCGCATAAACGTTGAGTGCAGCGCGAATGATGGAAGTGTGAACGTTCATGTGACTGATGACGGCGCGGGAATTCCCCCGGACAAGCTCGAGGCCATCTTCGAACCGTTCGTGCAGGTAGGCCGGGACTTTTCATCGCCTCAGGGTGGAACGGGATTGGGACTGTCTATCAGTCGCGACCTCGCGCGCAGAATGGGCGGCGACCTCGAGGTAGAAAGCGAGCTTGGTAAAGGCTCGACCTTTACGCTGATTCTGCAAAAGGACGAGTAGTGGCTCGCATCCTCATACTCGGCGGAACGCGCAACCTCGGCCAGGTGACCGCTGAAGCTCTCTTCGAAGCGGGGCATGAGGTCGCGATTCTGAATCGCGGTCAGACGCCGGACGATCTTCCCCCGGGGATCGAGCGAATCCGTGCTGATCGCAACGATGACAAGTCGATGAAAACGGCTCTCCAGTCGAGGTCGTTCGATCTCGTCCTCGACAACACGACTTACAC
>DASROK010000352.1:0-3270 GCA_035646915.1 Gemmatimonadaceae bacterium | reverse complement strand
GTCAACGTGGAGTGCGCTTTCGTCATTGCCGATCAGTGCAGCAGAACCGTGATGTGAGTTGAGCAGGCTTGGCTGGCCTGATATCCCGATGTTCGTGGTGATGAAGTTCCACGCCGGGCGTGGCTCGATTGAGAGAAGTGCGCCGCTGAACCCGCCTTTCGATACATCGTGTGGACTCGAGTTGAGCCGGGCAACAACTGGCGTCGATCGAGGCAGCTCGAGTGATTGTACGGGCGTACCGTTAAAGCTGATGCGATTCTGGTCGGAGCTCAACCCGAGAACGTTGAAGTCTGTTCCCTTAGACGAGGGTAATGCTCCAACAACAAGATCGAGTGCGGCGCCAATCTTCCCTTGCTCCGAAGGTGAGATATCTCCACCAACCAGCGTAACTTCTGATTCGCTTTGCCCGAATGCAGGGTCGAGTCTCGAATCGGTTGGCGCACGTCTGGACTGAACGCTGACTTTTGGAAGTACTTGAACCGGACTCAACGTGAGGCCTACAGTGGTGGTTCCGGTGGGCGATCGATCGGCAGTTAGCCGACCCGTTGATCCGTCTGCTGCCCGAGCGAACACCACGTATTTCGAACTCGCTGTTAGTACTGCTTCGAATCGACCAGTCGTATCGCTACGAGCGATCACGGATGCAGTCGAGCCCGCCGGCGTAATCGTAATTTCAGCGCCTTTGACAGGTGCGCCTGACGGAAGCGTTACAGTTCCCTTAACTGTATCTGGGAGCGACTGGGCGGACAAAAGTGACACGTTACCCAGCGCCAAGCCCAAAACTAAAGCCAACCAGTAAGCGGAACGGTTAACAACGCGCTGCATTGTCATTCTCGCGACTGTTTCGCTTAACTAAGCGCCTTTCCAATCGTGCTTGTTGAGCTCGTTGGCCCGCCAGCGCTTTCCTTCTCATTCGATTCGCACGCAACGGCAGCCAGTGCCTGCAGGAGAATTCTTTCATAGGCAAGCTCTCAGAGCGCCACGCTCAGTAAAAGAGTAAATCCAAGTCCAGCTACCCCAATGATTGTCTCTGCTACCGTCCACGTCTTGAGCGTCTGCGGCACACTCATGTTGAAGAATTCCTTGATCAGCCAGAAGCCTGCGTCGTTCACGTGAGAGAGCACGAGCGCGCCGGCACCAGTCGCGAGCACAAGAAGCTCGGCACTCGTTCCAGGCACCGCTGCTGCGATCGGTGCGACAATTCCCGCAGCGGTGATCATCGCAACTGTCGCTGAGCCTGTCGCAACCCTTATCAACGCCGCAACAATCCACGCCAGCAAGAGCGGTGATGCGTGTGATCCCGCCGCCATGGTTGCGACGGCGCGTCCCACTCCACTTTGAACCAGCACCGCGTTGAATCCGCCACCTGCACCGATCACGAGAAGAATTGTCGCGGTCGGAGCGAGGGAATCGTTGCAGAGCTTGAGGATACGCTCGCGAGTGAAATGCTGAACGCGTCCAAGGGACCAGAACGAAAAGAGCAGCGCGATCAGCAGCGCGACAATTGGATTGCCGATAAAATTGAGGATAGCCTTCGCTTGATTTCCATCCGCAAGCCAGACGTTTGCCGCGCTCGCCAACAGCATGAGAATCACAGGAATCGTCACCGTGAAGACGGAGATGCCGAAGCCGGGTGTCTCAGTTACCGTCGAGCCTTCGAGCTGCACGGCAAGCGCGTTCTCGCCGCTTAGATGAATGCGGGGAGAAATCCACGATCCGAAGATCGGCCCCGCGAGCGCAGCCGTGGGTAATCCAACAATGAGACCGTAAAGAATCGTCCTCCCGATATCCGCCTTGTATGCAGTTACCGCGAGCATCGCGGCAGGATGAGGTGGCAGCATTCCATGCACTACAGACAAACCCGCAACAAGTGGAATTCCGATTTTGATCAATGAAATTCTGCTTCGACGCGCGATGGTGAATACGAGCGGAATGAGAAGAACGAAACCGACCTGAAAGAACACCGGGATTCCTACGATGAACGCGACGATCATTATCGCCCAGTGCACTTGTCTCTCACCGAAGAGCTCAATGAGTGTCGACGCGATACGAGTTGCAGCACCCGACTCCGCCATCATTTTGCCGAGCATTGTGCCGAGGGCAACGACGATTGCGATGAATCCGAGAACGTTGCCGACGCCGTCCTGAAAAGATTTGACGACGTTGATGAGACTCATTCCCGCCGCGATACCCATTGCAAGCGAAACACAGATCAGCGCTACAACCGGCTGCCACTTGAAGCGTGCGATGAGCACGATGAGGGTGACGACCGCCATCGAGCCGTACAGAAGAAGCTGGCCGTCAGCCGTCATGGGATGCCCTCGCAACGAGATCAGCGACGATTTTCTCAGGTGAGTCGTTGATGTCGCACACCCAGGCGTGCTCGTCCTGAGAAGGCTCCTCGAGTATCGCGAGCTGGCTGTCGAGGAGTGACGGAGGCATGAAATGCTCACCGGCACGATGGGCAACCCGACTCGCAATCACATCGCGGGTTCCCCGCAGGAAAATGAATTGCACCTTCTGCGTTTCTGCGCGGAGAATGTCCCGGTAAGCTCGCTTGAGCGCAGAACAGGAGAGAACAACTCCGACATTCTCATCGTTCGCGACGCGGAGCCGTCTTGCGAGCGCACTCAGCCATCCCGCTCGATCTTCGTCACCAAGCGGAATTCCAGCGGACATCCGCTCGATATTCTCCGTCGAGTGGAATTCGTCGCCTTCAACAAATTCAACGTCGAGCGCGCGCGCGAGCCGCGATCCGATCAGGCTCTTGCCGGAGCCCGAAACGCCCATCACGACATAGATCCCCGTATTCACGAGTGGTGAAATACGACCTCGGGGAGTCATTGGCGAGGGCTTCCGCACTTCTCGATCGGGCGTAGTTTCTCCCCATGGACTTGTCGCAGCAGTTCGTTCTGCGTCTGGTATCATGGACGATGCTCGCGGCATCGCCCGCTGTTGCCGTTGCACAACAGGTCACGGCGGAGCCAAACTCGTGCACACCGCCTCCTCCAGTGGATTCCGCAACAGCGGCGAAAAGAGAAGCGGGGCGTAAGGCGTATCTCGAGAACGAAGACCGGCGGAACAAAGTCGACTGGCCCTACCTCGCCCGCTACCGGGACTCGAACGCCGTCCTTGGCGCACCCAGGCCCGGGGAAAAACGCGTTGTGTTTCTCGGAAACTCGATCACCGAGGGATGGGCGCAGCATTTCAGGGCGATGTTTCCCGGAAAGCCATATGTCGGCCGCGGAATCAGCGGGCAGACCACACCTC
>DASROK010000351.1:0-3296 GCA_035646915.1 Gemmatimonadaceae bacterium | reverse complement strand
CATGCGAGGGACTACCACGAACACTTGTTCCGCGCTCTGTTCTGAACTGTTTCACCGGGAGTCAGGTCGAGCCACTCGGTCCCACACAATCCGAACACCCCCGCGTTCCGACTGTTCGCCACTCCCATCTGCTGCGCTGATTCCTCACAACCCCGCAGCTGTCAGATCGGTTCTGTCATTTCCGACGAGCAGCCCTGGATCATTCTGGCAAGCGTCGAAGACCGCCGTCTACAAGATGGTTGCGATCAGCGCGATGGCGGCGCGTACAGCTCGCCATCAGTTCACGCTTCCTTGGCTCTTTCCGCCGTGGTATGCGCCGCGAAGCGTCGGCCGAGTCTTACCTATGGCGCTGCAACGGCGTGAACTGCTGCATCGAGCACTTCATCGTTGCCCGCCGCAAGACCCGCAACGGTTGGACGCGCGATAATATCGGGCTCGATACCTATCCCCTGGGTAACCGCCCCGTCCTTGCCGAGCACGCGCATCCCCGTGAAGCGCACGGTCATTCGCCCAAATGTCTCGAAGGCGACGGTATTCCCATTGGTGCCGGCGGTGCGTTCACCGACAATCAATCCCAGCTTGTTATCTCTGACGATCTGCAAGATGGTCTCACATGCGCTCGCGGATCTGCCGTCCACAAGAAATAGCGCCCGCGCCGCAATCTCTGGAGTTCTAGGACTTATCGTCCATCTCGTTTCCTGGTATCTGCGCCCTCCATTGGCTTCAACAATCGGAACCTGCCATCTAGGGGAGTGAATGGTCTTCCTTGTAAAATGCGCCAGTACATCGAATGCCGTGTTGGTCATGTAACCACGGAGATCAAAGATAACAGCCCGAGCGTCCGCTAGCTTGGAGAGCACGTTCCGCCAGGTCTCTGCATCAAGCGTATGAAGATCCACGTAGAACACCTTGGAAGAAACCTCGATTCCACTCTTGCCGCGGGCCTCTCTGAGGTCCGAAAGTATTCCGCCGTCCACCCGTGGCAGCACGACGTCGGAATCACGGCTCCCGTTGGGGGAACGAACTCGAAGCTTCACGAGATCTCCGCGATGTCCGAATCCCAGCACAGAAGCGATCGCGAAATCACGATATGTCTCTGTCGAAGAGACTCTTGTCGCAGCCCTCTCCACGGCGGTCACAGCAGGGACATTGTCAATAGCGAGAACTTCAGAACCTACTGGAATCAATTTCTCGTATGGCGCAACTGCGTTGAGAACGAGCAGCTTCTTGTCGACTCTCCGAAGGAATATAGGCAACACTCCATCGACGCCGTAACGACTGAGCGCTACATGGGGATCCCGAAGACCGGCCATCAATTCGAGAAGCGCTGCCTCTTGTGCTTCGACCGTACCGGCGATTGCTGATGCTTGAAGTACGCCAACGAAATGATCATTCCAATCAATCGCGAGATCATTGAAATAAGGGAAGAACCAACGAGCTGCCAGCCATACATCCATTCCTGCCGCGATACGTGCATCGAAGTCGAAGTAAGCATATGGAATACCCCGAGCGGGTAAAGGCGAAAACTCTGGAAAGGTGATGACTCCATTTGTCCAGACGGCCAAAGGCATTCGAAGTCGAAGATTCTGGCCAATGGAAGTATCCAGCTCATCATTCCTGGCATCAAATTCGTTAAACGCAATCCTCTCGATCCTGGTGAAAGTTCGAGAATCCTCATGTGCCTGACTCACTTGGTACAGATCGTTTCCCAATCCTTCGATGACATGATGAGACGCTTCATTTAACTCAGCGATCTTTCGGTCGTTTTCACATTTCAAGAGAAGACTGTGAATCTCCACGACGCCATTGCCCTGAATCGATAGTCCGTAAGTAAGATCGGTTACTTCCGACGTCAGAGATGTGCTGATGGGCTTCGCCGGAGCCAGTTCGCCAGTGACCTGCTTCACAGCCTGAAATCCCGCTTGTGGGACTATAAGTAGCCCGATATTCGGCGTGCCGGAGATCACACGGATGTCGGGTTGCAATGTCGCTACCTGGCATTGCGCGAGCTCCTTACGAGATACAGTGCTTCCTAGTTGAATAACGCCACGATTCTCTTTGTCAATGCCGTCACGAAACGAACTGAACGGCCCACCCTGGTACCCGTAATGGCGCCACCGTGTCAGATGCAGGCCTCGTGACGGTGGCGTGGGCGCCACGGTCCCCGGAGCCTCAGCACCTTCGCGATAAAGCACCGAACCAGGGGCCGTCAGATTAATGAGCCAAGTAAACGCACGAGCAACCTCCGTCGAGGACGTCGAAGCAAGTACTCTGTGAACTGCGGCGACTTCGAGCTCGCGCCAGTTAGCATGGGCCGATTGATCTCCAGGGTAGAAGAACCTCAGATATCCAACGAGATTTGCCAGCGCGGCCAGGCGAGCAAGCTCCTGGCTCGAGAGATAGCGAGTGATCAACCGAGGCGCAGGCTCCGATGTCACGACGAGATCATCGAGCCACGCCTCGACGTCTCCCTTTGCCACGAGCTGGAGCTCCAGAGACGCCGTATCATCCGCAATATCCTGAACGGCCGAGATTGTGGACCACCCCGCTAGCGTAGCAGTCTCACTCTCCGCGCTATCCCAGGCGTTCGGCCGACGGCCAGGGCGGGACGCAACGAATCGAATCACTGCCTGTCCCGCAGTATTCTGCGGATTTAGCCGCGCACGAATAGATGCGGTGAGACGCCGACCGCGAAATGTCCGTGGGTCCAGTGCCCGGACAAGCTTCAGCTCTTGCTTGGGCCCACCCGTCATGAGTCGAACGCCTCGCCCCGTCTCACCAGTGTCGGGATAGACCGCGCCGCCAGGCGCCGTGGTCTCGACGCGCCAACGCGCGGGGTATCGTTCAGAACAGCACTGCTCGAGATCGAAGGTCTCGGTCAACACAAGTTGCGGCCGCTGAGCGACCAGCTCACTTGCACAGCCAGTTAGCGTTGATGTCAGTAACATTACTACTAATACACAAGTGAGTGGCGAACCGTGTGTCACAAAGGCCCCACATGATAAGGTTGTCTCAAGGCGTGCCCGCTTCTATTTCACTATTGGCAAGCAATACAGCTAAGACAAGTCTTGTCGATGATTACGGCGAGATCATTGTCGATACATCGTTCTCGAACAGGATGCTTCTCAACTTCCCTTTGCTTGCGAGCTCGAGCGCCAGCTTTGCGCGATAGTAGTAGAAGTCGCCCGTTCCATGATTGGCCTCGCCGAGGCCGATCACCTTGCGGTCGATCAGCGAGCGAGCGAATGCGGTAAAGTCGGCATCGTCGATCCGGATCCCTTCCGGGACCTGTAGAA
>DASROK010000350.1:0-4906 GCA_035646915.1 Gemmatimonadaceae bacterium | reverse complement strand
CGGCCAGCTCGGCTTGAGGCAAAGTTGGAACTTCATCGACCTCGAATTCGGGCTCTGCACGCAGGAGGTCGACTCCCTCGCGGTCTATCTCGTCCGTGACGAGAAGGCGAAAGCGGCTCATCCCGCTCTCGCTTCCGATTCTCTCAGAGCTCGTCGGAGAACTTTTCCGACCTGAGTTTTCGGAAGGTCAGCGACGAACTCGAACTTTGCCGGAACCTTGTAAGGCGCGAGACGCTCGCGGCACCAGGCCTTGAGCTCGGCTTCGGTCAGCGATGCGCCGATGTTGAGCACAATCCACGCTTTTGCTTTTTCGCCACGCATCTTGTCCGGGATTCCAGCCACTCCCACTTCATGCACCGCAGGATGCGATGATATCACTTCTTCAATTTCTCTGGGCCACACCTGATATCCGCTCGTTTTGATAAGGTCTTTCTTGCGATCAACGATGAAGAGATAACCATCTTCGTCGAGATAACCGAGGTCGCCGGTAAAAAGAAGCCGCTCGCCGGCGTCGCTGACGCGAATCATTTCCTTTGTTTCGTCGGGGCGGTTCCAGTATCCCTGCATGATCTGAGGCGCCTTCAGCACAATCTCGCCGCTCTCGCCTGGGGAAAGTCTTTTCGATGCATCGTCAGGATCGACAATGATCACCTCCACATCCGGCAGCGGCATTCCGACTGAGCCCGGTTTTTTCGGGCCTTTGACAGGATTCGCAATTGCCGCCATCTGCGCTTCGGTCAGCGAGTACCCTTCGACAATCACCCCGCCCGTAAGCTCCTCGAATCTTTTCTGCGTCTCGGCCATCAGCGCTGCCGCGCCTGAAAAGCAAAGCTTCACACTCTGCCAGCTCACCTTTCCTGTTTTCGTCATCGAGTGGCTGAGCAGCGAATTCAAAAGCGTCGGGACTGCGCAGATGAAATGCGGCTTCACCTGGTTTATCTCATCGAGAACTTCTTTTGGCTCCCGCGGATTCGGCGTGAGAGAAAGCGCGTTGTGATTGATGAGTGCGAGACTTTGAACACCGGTGTTGGCATAAGTGTGAAACAGGGGCAGAGGAACCATGATCACATCAGTCCATTCGTGCATCGCCGATTTGAGCCACGCGCGGAGCTGTAGACCAGCGGTAACCATTCCCTTGTGGGTGCCAACTACGCCCTTTGGTGTTCCGGTTGTTCCTCCGCTCATGAGAATGACCGATGGTTCGTCCGGTTTGGCGGGCTGCAGCGGTAACGATGCCAGTGTTGCGCGACGGATCATTGTCTTGAAGCGCGAGTCGCCGTCACGTGGGTATATCCGCTCACCGTCTTTCTTTTCGCGAGCAAACGTGTACGCGATGCGGGTGCGTAGAGGCAGGTAGTCCTTGATGCCGCTCGCAATGATTGTCCTGAGCGAGGTTCGCGGCTGCACATTCTTGACTTTTTCATACAGGCGATTGAGCACAATCGCGATTCCCGCGCCGCTGGCGTTGAACGCATCTTCGAGCTCGCGCTCGGTATAAGTAGGATTGAGAGGGCAGGCAATTGCACCCGCTTTCCAGATTCCGATCTCTCCAATCATGAACTGGGGACAGTTGGGAAGCGCAATCGCGACGCGATCGCCGCGCTTTACGCCGAGTTTCAGCAGCGCGGACGCGAACCTGTCCGTTTCCTTTTCCAGCTGGGCATACGTGAGGCTCGCGCCCTTGAAGAGAATCGCCGGATGGTCTGGCGCTATTGCAGCGTTTTGCCGGAGGTAGTCTACAAGCGTGATGTCGGGATATGGCGCGAGTGTGCGGGGAACACCTGCGTCGTAATTGCGGCGCCACGCGGCTTCGCTGTGAGAGTGGTCGGGCATCAGCCGACGAAAATATGAAGCCGGACGCTGGTGTTCTAGCGTCCGGCTTCCATTAATCAAGGCGCGGTGTCAGCTCGCTGCCTGTGAAAAGCATCCGTTCGGGCCGGCCTCGAGACCCCTGCTGAAATTCTGCGTACGCTGCTCCCGTGTGCCGTGACCCATAGTCGACGCAACGCGGAGAATCCGGCGATCGACCTGGGGATCGCCGGTGAGCTCGGGCTCCGGATCACCGGCAGACGCCATCCCGAAGAACGCCTCTTCGATGTCACCGTCCTCGAGTGAGCCATCCTTGGCAGCCTGAGCGGCGAAAGCGCCGGCAAGGCAGTCAGCCGTTGCTTCCATTGCATAAACGGAGCGTGAGCGGTAGCCGAGCTGAATCGAAACTGCGTGTCCCATTTCGTGCGCGATAATTCCAACCGCCGCCATGTCTCCATCGGTGCCAAGCTCGCGACCTGCCAGCTTGGCCTGAGCGGCGAGAAAAACTTCGTCGAAGTAGATGGTATTGTCAGCCGGACAGTAACCGGCGTTGTTGCGGCGCATCAAACCGCAGGATGATCCTGAAGCGACGCGATAGCGCACAAGCCCAGGCACCGCGAATCTCGACCCCTCGTGCCGGAAATATCCCCGCCACATGTCTGCAAGTGCAGCGTGCGCCATTCTGACTTTCTGGTTCGAAGCGGCAATGTCGAGGTTTGTCACATCGACGGTCGTTTCAGTCCGGTCCGGCGTAACGGCGTTGTAGACGGCATGGACATTGGTCGAAGATGAAGCCCCCAAGAGACACATCATCGCGAAAACTGCCGCGCTGAATTTCATTTTTTTCATCGTCAAGAACCTCCGCATTTTGATACCCTGCCTGAGGGTGCATGTTGCGAAATGCGGGCCTCTATATCTGTCGATTGCGGCAGAGAGTTTGCGTGGCGCCGCGAGGCAATAAGCATCGCGCCAGCGATGCGCTCACCTAGAAGAGAAAATCAGGTGGCGTTAGCTTTTCGCCTCTATGAGCATGAGGGAAAAACTCGAGCTTCTCGAGCGGCGTCGAGCCGAGGCCGAGCTGGGCGGAGGCGAGAAGCGCATCAAGGCGCAGCACGCGAAAGGAAAACTTTCAGCGCGTGAGCGCCTCGATCTTCTTCTCGACGAAGACACTTTCACGGAGATGGACCGTTTCGTTGTCCATCGATCACACGATTTCGATCTCGAGAAAGAGCAGTACTACGGAGACGGCGTAATCACAGGCTACGGAAGAATCGAAGGCCGGCTGGTCTATGTCTTTTCCCAGGACTTCACCGTGTTCGGCGGCTCCCTCTCCGAAGCTTTCGCAGAAAAGATCTGCAAGATCATGGATCTCGCGGTGAGAAACGGCGCGCCCGTGATTGGTCTCAATGACTCAGGCGGCGCGAGAATCCAGGAAGGCGTTGTATCACTCGGCGGATATGCAGAAATCTTCCTGCGCAATACACTCGCGTCCGGCGTAGTGCCGCAGATTTCGGCGATACTCGGGCCCTGCGCGGGAGGTGCAGTGTATTCGCCGGCGATCACTGACTTCACGTACATGGTGCGGAACAGCTCTTACATGTTCGTGACCGGTCCCAACGTGGTGAAAACAGTCACGCATGAAGACGTGACGATGGAAAAGCTTGGCGGAGCAGCGACACATTCCGAGGTCTCGGGAGTCGCGCACTTTGCTCATGACTCCGAGCCGGCTTGTCTTCAGGCGATCCGCGATCTCTTTCGCTACATCCCGTCGAACAACATCGACGATCCGCCGCGTGGTACCTCCAGCGATCCGGCAGACCGGCGCGATGAAGCGTTGCTCGACGTTGTTCCGGACAATCCGAACAAACCTTACGACATGCACGATGTGATTCGCCGCGTGATCGACGACGGCGATTTCTACGAAGTGCAGCCCGACTACGCCAACAACATCATATGCGGGTTTGCCCATATCGGTGGGCACTCGGTGGGAATCGTGGCGAATCAGCCGGCAGTGCTCGCGGGTGTGCTCGACATCAATGCATCGATCAAGGCCGCGCGATTCATTCGATTCTGCGATGCATTCAACATTGCAGTAGTGACATTCGAGGACGTTCCGGGGTTTCTGCCCGGAGTCGCGCAGGAGCATGGCGGAATCATCAAGCACGGCGCGAAGCTTCTCTTTGCATACTGTGAGGCGACGGTTCCCAAGCTCACCGTCATTACGCGCAAGGCGTACGGCGGCGCATACGACGTGATGAGCTCAAAGCACATTCGCGGCGACTTCAATATCGCATGGCCAAGCGCCGAGATCGCGGTCATGGGACCCAAGGGCGCGGTGGAGATTCTTTTCAGGAGGGAAATTGCCGACAGCGGTGATTCCGCCAAGGCCACTGAAGAGAAGATCGAAGAATATCGCGCGAAGTTTGCGCACCCATACATAGCGGCCGGGCGCGGATACCTCGACGACATCATCGATCCGCGTGACACGCGACCCCGATTGATCGATGCCCTCGAGACGCTGAAGGGAAAGCGCGACAGAAATCCGCCGAAAAAGCACGGCAACATTCCCCTCTAGCGGCCACGGATGTTCGAAAAAGTTCTGATTGCAAATCGCGGCGAGATTGCGCTTCGAATAATTCGTGCGTGCCACGAGCTTGGCATTCGTACCGTCGCAATATTCAGCGACGCGGATACTCACGCCCCCCACGTGCGAGAGGCAGATGAAGCGGTGAATGTAGGCCCGCCTCCGTCGAGCCAGAGCTATCTCCTGGGCGATGTGATCATCGACGTTGCCCGTCGATACGGCGCGCAGGCAATTCATCCCGGCTACGGATTTCTCTCGGAGCGCGAATGGTTCGCCCGCGCAGTTCGTGACGCTGGCCTCGTATGGATCGGGCCGCCGGCCGAAGCAATCGCAGCGATGGGCAGCAAGACAGCAGCGAGAACTCTCGCCGTTGCCAACGGTGTTCCCGTCGTTCCCGGAACCACTGAGGCGCTGCGTGATGCGAACGCAGCGCGCGATGTTGCAAAACAGTACGGATATCCGGTGCTTCTCAAAGCCGCTGCCGGTGGTGGCGGGAAGGGAATGCGCGTTGTG
>DASROK010000349.1:0-2102 GCA_035646915.1 Gemmatimonadaceae bacterium | reverse complement strand
TTGAGTACGACGTCACACGCTTCCTCATCGGGATCGGGCTTGCGGGCAAAATCCTCGGACCAATCGGCTTCATCCTCGCGGTGCGCAATGGCGAGTTGCCGCTCCGCCTGATACCGCTCATCGCGCTTGACGATCTGGTCTGGTGGGTTCCATTCACCCTTTATCTGATCGACGGGACAGCTATAGCCACTGCGCTTGCGCGACACGCGCCGCGTCTCTGCTCTGTCGTGCACGTCGTTGCAGCCGGCGCAACTCTCGCCTGGATCAGCGGCGGCAGTGAGGCGGAACCGAATCCAGCGGCCCGTGCTGCATATATAGCGGCGCACGTCCAGGCGTGGCGGGCCGCGTGGTTCATATGGATGATCGCAGCTATTTCGCTGGGTGGATTCTTCTGCTGGTGGGCTGCAGGATCGCTGAAACCACGTCTGGCGCGGATTGCGCTCGTCATCGGGTGTATCGGAATTCTTGTGGACTTTTTTGCCGACGCTTTGTTTATCGGCTGGATTCCTGATCGTTATTCGAGCTACGCCCAGTTCACCACAATCGTCTCGGAAGTTATTGCAAACGGACTCTACTCCTTGGCCGGCACAATCCTTATGGTTGCATCGGCGCCGATGCGTCCCTGGTTCCGAGCGTTGGGGTGGACTGTGTGGCTCGCTGGATTCGCGCTGGCAATTTCGGGCGCGATACGATCGGATACAGCAATTGTCATCTCGTCCGGAGTTCTGCTTACGACGTTCATCGCCTGGGTCTGGCTCGCCAACCGCTTTCTAGATAAGACGGCATGAACCGTATTGTCGTTGCCGGCGCTCGCGGTTTCTTCGGTTCGGCAGTGATCAGAATTCTTCGCGCAGAGGGGCACTCGCCGGTGACTGCTTCGCGTCGCCCGGGAGGAGATCTGGTGCTTGATGTCGAGGATCGTGCATCCGTGCGTGCTGCGATCCGCTCGCGGGATGTGATCATCGACGCCACTGCGCCATTTCAGATTCGAACAACCACACTGGTGGACGAAGTCATCACCATCGGCGCCGATGTCGTTGATCTCTCCGACAGCCTCGGTTATGCGCGTCTTGTATGGACGCGCGACAACACCGCGAAGGATCGCGGCGTCCGCATCCTCAACGCGTGCAGTTCAGTATCCGTGCTGAGTGCCTTTGCGATCGAGCGGAGCGGTATCGGCAATCCGGTTGCGATTCATGGATTCCTCGCGCCCGCAACCAGAAGCACTGCAAACCCAGGCGCCGCCGAAGCGCTGCTGAGGAGCGTCGGCCAGACGATCGATGTCTGGCGCGCCGGCAAACTGCAACAGACAAGAGGATGGATGGAAGCGCGCAAGTTCCTCGCCCTTGGGCGTCGCGGCCACCTCATGGAAATGGCTGACACCTTCACACTGCCACGCGTATGTCCCTCTCTTCGCGACATAGACTTCTGGGTGAACCCTAATACACGTGGCGCGGCCATCCTGCTGGGAATCGTTGCGCGATCTCCAGTTCTTTCTCCAATCGCTGGTCGCTTCGCACGATACGGCATGGCAGTTGCAAGGATTCTGGGAAGCGATGAAGGCACTCTCGCCTATGAAGTCGAAGGCGCGGTCGGCGAACGCTCAACCGTTGTGTTCACGGGACAGGAATCGTTTCTGATGGCCGCCATCCCAGCCGCGCTGGCCGCTGTGCGGTTGGCGTCTGGCGACCCCTGCCCCGCCGGCATTGTTCCTGTGCACCAGCAAGTCGATTTGCATGCTCTCGCCGCTGCGCTCGCCAGGTATGGCATCCGCGTTGAGCGACGATCCTGACGGTCCAATTCAACTAGCACATTGCAATCTCGGCCATTTCCCTGCAGAATTTCGCGGTCTGCCCAATCAACAGCTGCTGCGTCTCACCGCTCTTAACTCGAATCCGGGAGGAAGTGACGGATGAATGTCGAGCTTCTGATCAACAACAGTCCCAACATCAATGCGCGGTTCGTTTCGTGGACCCCGGCTCCCTGCCGCATCCGAATGACTAATGCATCCGGGGCAACTCCGCCTTCGGTCAACATTCAGATAAGGAGTGTCTCGGCTGCAGGCGGTGGCGCAATCGTCTTTCGCTCCGGTACAACGGGAG
>DASROK010000348.1:0-7182 GCA_035646915.1 Gemmatimonadaceae bacterium | reverse complement strand
CCGCAAACGGCTGTGACATGAATCTCTGAAGTCTGCGCGCGCGTCCCACCACGAGCTTGTCCTCTTCCGAGAGCTCGTCCATTCCGAGAATAGCGATGATGTCCTGCAGCTCCTTGTAGCGCTGAAGAATTCTCTGCACCGACGTCGCTACCTTGTAGTGGCGCTCGCCCAGGAACTGCGCGTCGAGAATACGCGATGATGATGCAAGGGGATCCACCGCGGGATAAATCCCGAGCTCGGTGATCGCACGCGAAAGAACGACAGTCGCATCGAGGTGCGCGAACGCAGTCGCCGGCGCAGGATCGGTGATGTCGTCAGCAGGCACATAGATCGCCTGCACCGAAGTGATCGATCCGGTCTTGGTCGAAGTGATGCGCTCCTGCAGATCACCCATCTCGGTTGCCAGTGTCGGCTGATAACCCACCGCACTCGGCATGCGTCCAAGAAGCGCTGACACTTCCGAGCCTGCCTGTGTAAAGCGGAAGATGTTGTCGATGAATACGAGCACGTCCTGGTTCTCGACGTCGCGGAAATATTCTGCGACGGTGAGACCGGACAGTCCGACGCGAAGGCGAGCTCCCGGCGGCTCATTCATCTGGCCGTAGATCAGCGCAACGTTGTCGAGAATTCCTGCTTCCTTGAACTCGAGGTAAAGATCGTTTCCTTCGCGCGTTCTCTCGCCTACGCCGCAGAACACCGACTTTCCGCCGTGCCCCTTTGCGACGTTGTTGATGAGCTCCTGAATGACGACGGTCTTTCCGACGCCTGCGCCACCGAAGAGTCCTATCTTTCCACCCTTCACGAACGGCGCGATCAAGTCGATGACCTTGATGCCCGTCTCGAACACTTCCGTCTTCGGCTCGAGATTCGCGAACAGCGGAGCTGCGCGGTGGATCGCCCAGCGTTCGACTTCCGGTCCGATCTCTGCGCCGTTGTCGACTGGCTCTCCGAGAACGTTCAGGATGCGGCCCAGCGCAGCGGCTCCTACCGGAACCTTGATCGGCGCGCCGGTATCGACAACTTCCATTCCGCGAACGACTGCATCGGTGGATGACATCGCGACCGCGCGAACCTGGTTGCGCCCGATGTGCTGCTGCACTTCGGAGGTAACCCTGATGTCTGCGCCTGCATCCGACTTGCTGTTGATGGTGAGCGCGTTGTAGAGCTCGGGCAGGTGCTCGCTCTCGAACTCGACGTCGAGAACAGGCCCGATCACCTGCACCACTTTGCCGATATTCTTCTCGCCCTTCACTGCGGTAGCCATTGTTATCCCTCGAGTGCCGCGGAGCCGCCGACAATCTCGGCGATCTCCTGCGTGATCTGCGCCTGTCGGGCGCGGTTATATGTACGGCGGAGAATGTTGAGAATCTCGCCGGCGTTGTCTGTTGCGTTTTTCATCGCGTTGCGCTGCGAGCTCTGGAATGCAGCTTCGTTCTCGACGAGGCCGCGGTACACAGCATTGCGCACGTACAGCGGAAGCAGCTCGGAAAGAATTGCCTCAGCCGACGGGAAAAGCAGATAATCGGGACGCGCACCTTTCGTGTCCGGCGGAATCACCGGCAGGATCTGCGTCGACGTGGGCGGAGTCGAGAGCGCCGATACGAACTTCGAGTGCACGACATACACTGCGTCGAGCTCCCTCGTCACGAACCGGTTAAGAAGATCGTCTACTATCTCCGCTGCATTCTGCGCAGTCGGCCTGTCGGTGATGTCGATGCGGCTCGATGCAACCTTGCGGCCGATGTACTTGAAGTATCCGAGCCCTTTTTTTCCAACAACGTGAAGCTCGGTCTCGACGCCGTCATTATCGAGTTTCGCGAGCAGCTTTCTTCCTTCCTTGATCAGGTTGGAATTGAATCCACCGGCGAGACCGCGGTTCGAGGTGAGAAGAATCACGCCCGCGCGGCTCACTTTCGCCGGCTGTCTCAAAATCGGAAACTTCTCCGCGAGATCCGGCGAATAAAGTCCCGCAATCACTTCCGCGAGACTTTGAGCGTAAGGACGCGCAGCCTGCACGCGATCCTGCGCACGTTTCATTTTCGAAGTGGCGACCATCTCGAGCGTACGCGTGATCTTGCGCGTGTTCTCGATGGATTTGATTCGCCCCTTCAGCTCACGACCTTTGGCCATTTGTTATCAGGCAGCCTTGGTACCGCGAGTCTTGTTGAAGGCTTCGATCGCATTCTTGAGATCGGCCTCGATTTCCTGCGTAAGAGTTTTCTGCTGCTTGAGGTTTGCACCGACCTGCGGATACTGCGCTGACGCGAAGTCGAGGAAACCTGCTTCCCACGCGCGAATTTCGCTGACAGGAATCTGGTCGAGGAATCCATTGGTCACTGCGTAAATAATCATGACCTGCTTCTCGAACGGCATCGGCTGATACTGCGGCTGCTTCAGAATCTCGACAGTTCTTGCGCCGCGATCGAGCTGTCTCTTCGTCGCTGCATCGAGATCGGATGCGAACGACGCGAAAGCTTCGAGCTCGCGATACTGCGCAAGATCGAGACGGAGACGGCCAGCGACAGTCTTCATCGCTTTCACCTGCGCCGATCCGCCCACGCGTGACACCGAGATGCCGACGTTCACCGCGGGACGAACGCCCGAGTAGAAAAGATCCGCCTCGAGGAAGATCTGCCCGTCGGTGATCGAGATCACGTTCGTCGGGATGTATGCTGAAACGTCGCCAGCCTGAGTTTCGATGACGGGAAGCGCGGTGAGCGATCCACCCGGCTTGAGAATTGTTTTTCCATCAACGACTTCGTTGTCTTCGCGCAGCTTTGCAGCGCGCTCGAGAAGGCGCGAGTGGAGATAGAACACGTCACCGGGGAACGCTTCACGTCCCGGAGGACGACGAAGCACGAGTGAGAGCTGGCGATACGCCGCGGCCTGCTTGGTCAGGTCGTCGTACACGCACAGCGTCGGCTTCCCTTCGTTGTACATGAAGTACTCGGCCATCGCGCAGCCCGAGTAGGGCGCGATGTATTGCATTGGTGCGGGATCGGACGCGCCTGCGACTACGACAATCGTGTATTCCATCGCGCCGGCCTGGCGAAGCTTCTCGACCACCGATGCGACCGTAGAATTCTTCTGGCCGATTGCGACGTAAACGCAGATGACGCCTGTTCCCTTCTGATTGATGATCGTATCGATCGCGATTGCCGTCTTTCCTGTTCCGCGGTCGCCGATGATGAGCTCGCGCTGACCGCGGCCGATCGGGATCATCGAGTCGATCGCCTTGATACCGGTCTGGAGAGGCTCCTTGACCGGCTGGCGGACGATGATTCCAGGCGCCGGCGATTCCACTTTGCGGGTGTGCGACGTGTTGATCGAGCCGGCTTCGTCGATTGGACGGCCCAGTGGATCGACGACGCGGCCAATCAGCTCGGGGCCGACCGGAACCTCGAGCACGCGCGAGGTGCGGCGGACTTCGTCGCCCTCTTTCAGGATGAGATAGTTGCCGAGAATGACGGCGCCGATGTTGTCTTCTTCGAGGTTCAGCGCGAGAGCGGTGATCTTGTCGCCGGTCTCGGATGATGTGACTTCGAGCATCTCTCCGGACATTGCCTTGGAGAGCCCATATATGCGTGCAATACCGTCTTTTACTTCGAGTACAGTGCCGACTTCTTCAACGTCCAGGTCGCGGAGGTCAGCCGCTTCGATTTCGCGAAGGAGGATGTCCTTGATTTCGCCGGGGCGGAGAGTTGTCTCGGTTGCCATTTTTGTGTCGGGCTAGGAGCGTTTTGGGGGAGGAAACTGCGGTCGCTTCGGAGCTTGTGAAAAATATCACAAGCGTTAGTCGGATTCAAGCTGGAGGGGAAATTTCCGCTGGTTCCATGCCAACTGGAATGCTGAATTCTGAATGCTGACAACTGGAATGCTGAATACTGAATCCTGACCGAAAGAGTGGTCGGTCAGAAATCAGAATTCAGCATTCATTCCGAATTCGCGATGTCAGGTACAGCTGACAGCGGGACGGCGCAGCCAGGAAGATGTCACCCAGACGCCGACAATGAGGTATAGCAGCGCATCTACCCATTCCCCAATCGCGAGGCCTTTGAGAAAAAAGGAGGAACTGACAAGAGCCAGTGCCCATATCAGCGATAATGCGACAACCATTGACTTTGACCGCATGGGAACCTCGGGGGTTGCGCGAGAAAGTTAAGCGGATCGATGCGCGATTTTACCTCTCTCGGTGAGCGATTACCAGCCAGACACAATTCGCATCAGGATCGAGAAAACTTTCGGCAGCCCGGTGGTCGGAGAACTTACTCGGTGCGCTTCGTGGCAAGAACTACGAGTACGGGACACGGCGCTGACACCACCACGCTTTCGGCGACACTGCCAAACAAAAGCCCTGACGCCGAGCCTGCGCCGTGACTTCCGATCACGATCAATTCACTGCCCCTCGAGCGCGCCTGGCCCACGATCACCTCTGCCGCTCGCCGGGCTCCCGAAACCACCAGCGGCACGGGCGGTCGCGCGGCATTCGAGTCACCAATGCGGTGCTCGAGCCACGATTGCGCATCGGCCATCTCCTGTTCGGTTCGCGTGGATGTCAGAACGTGCAAAGCCGCTGATTCGGTCGAAAATTTCTCGCTGAGCGCTCCCGTCCATTCGAGTACCACCGGGGTCATGGCTGAATCGTCGACCGCTGCGAGAATGTTCTGCGGAGCGGCGCTCCCCTCACCCGCTACGACGAGAATGGGAGTTCGCGCATTCCGCAGCAGTCGCTGAGCAATTGCGCCAACACGGGCCCAGCCCGCAGATCCCACGTCCTGCCTTCCGACGACAATGACGTCTGCCAAAAGCTCGTCGGCGGCCTTCATTATTTCTTCGTGTGGTCTCCCGGTTCGAACCTGAGCCGATGCTCCGGGTGCAATCCGCGCGGACAGCTCGTTCAGCTTTTTCTCCGCGCTGTCACGTGCCTCGTCCACGACCTTGGCGGTGGATGGATAACGCATCGCGAGCGCGGGAGCTGGAGGAGGAGGCTCGACGATATTGACCAGGGAAATCTTCGATCCGGAAAAAATCCGCGATGCCCATTCGGCCGCGGTCACCGAAGGCTCATTGAAATCCACGGCGATGAGAATCGTGTCGAGGCGGGTGTCGATTGAGCCGTCCATTATCTGGTTCTCCTGTGCAAGAACGGAATATGCGCTCAAGGGGTATTTATGGCGACGATGCACAACGTTTCACCAGGTTCGGAGCGCCGGCGCGCAAGAATACTCGAGCGGTCAGATCCGGTTCCCGGATGGATGCGGCAGCTTCCGCTTGTAACAGGATTGCTGCTTGCGGCGTTGCTGATAGTTCCGCTCTGGCTGAGGCAGCACACTTCGCATCTTCGCGCGCGCGTCACTGATGTCGCGCTGCCTGCGCGCAACGCTTTGCTCGAGGTGCAGATTGCATTCGCGTCGGAGGTGGCAGCAATCCGCGGTTTCGAGCTCACCGGCGACACGGCGTTCCTCAACGATTTCGGGGATGGCGTCAACAAGGACAGGGTTGCTTCCGAGCGTTTGCTCAAGCTTGCCGCCCAGCTCGGCCCCGAGGCAGGTGCGGCAGTGTTCGAGCTCGATGGGCTCAAGCAGGCGTGGCTTCAGGAGCCGAACGAAGCACTGGCCGGACGAAGAACCCGCGAGCAGCTCATTCAGTCACTCGATGAAGGTGAACGCAGGGTAGACGGTGTGCTCACCGCTGCGGATAAAGCGAACTCCGCAGTTATTGCCGCTGAGACGGAGATGCGTCGCACGCTGACGGGCGATGAGCGCACCGCCGCTCTCCTCGTGTCGATTCTCGCTCTCGCAGCGCTGGGAGTCATCATCGTGGTTGGCTGGCTGGTGCATCGTCTCAACCTTCTTGCAGACGAGCTCCGCTACGGTGTCGAGGAGGAAGCGTCACTGCACCACGTCGCCGGCACACTGAACAGTGCGCCCACAGTGGAGGAAGTTGCACAGCAGGTGACCACGTCGGCGATGAACTGGACACGGAGCTCGGGCTGTTTTCTCGAGCGCCGCGTGGGCGATGTCGCGGAGATCGTCGCAGCACGCGGGACTGATGCGCCCGCGCCTGGCTCATCGATCCCGTTCGGCGAGTCGGCAACAGCGAGAGCAATGAACGGCACCGCAGTCAGCGATGGGGAGCGCGCGCACGCCGTCATAGCGGATCTCGGTGATCCGCTCGTAACCAGAAAGTCGAAGGCGCTCGTCGTACCGCTCGTTGTCGATGGCGATTTTTTCGGCAGCCTCGTGCTGAATCGAGGATCCACGCCGTCGACTTACACCGAGCGTGACACGGCATACGCAGTTGCCCTCGGCGATCTCGTGACGGCGGCACTCGGGAGGGTTCTCCTGATCGAGCGTGAGCAGCACGCACGCACCGAAGCGGAGGACGCTGTTCATTACCGCGATCGCATGCTGAGAGTGGTGTCACACGATCTCAAGAATCCGCTGCACACCATCGGCATGTCTGCCGACCTTCTCTCTACCGTCGAGCTGCCGGAAAATCAGAAGCAGGAACAGTTCCGCATCATAATGCGCACAGTAGAGCGGATGAACAGGCTCATCCATGACCTGCTCGACGCTGCCCGTGTTCAGTCGGGACGAGCTCTGGCTGTATCGCAATCGGTGATCGATACGCGCGAATTTCTCACGGAGGCGACAGACCAGCTCGCCGCTGAAGCGCGTGCAAAGAAAATCCGGCTCGACTGCGACGCCGATTCCGCACCACCAACGCTGTTTGCCGATCGCGACAGGCTTCTGCAGGTTTTTTCAAACCTGCTCGGCAACGCCGTAAAGTTCACCGGCGAAGGCGGACGCATTGCTGTTCTGGCGGCGCCCAGTGAATCAGGCGGAACGCTGTTCTCGGTCTGCGACACAGGTCCAGGCATTGCCGCGGAGGAGATCCCGCATCTCTTCGAGCCTTTCTGGCAGGCTGGCGACAGCGCGCGGCTTGGCACCGGACTCGGACTTTCGATCGCTCGCGGAATTGTCGAAGCGCACGGTGGAACGATTTCCGTTCGAAGCGTTCCCGGCGAGGGAACGACTTTCGAGTTCGATCTTCCTCCTGCACCAGGGTAAGGCCGGGCTATCCCCGCGAGCGCGTGCGTCCCTGAGTGAACCGGTCGATCAGATCCACGGTTCTCAGTCGCGACAGAGAAGCGGGACGAGTGCCGAGCACTCGTTGTGC
>DASROK010000347.1:0-7470 GCA_035646915.1 Gemmatimonadaceae bacterium | reverse complement strand
CTTCAGGGAAGTGGCATCGCCGGTCGCGTCACCAAAAAGGACATCCTCGGCTTCATCGAATCCGGTGCCGCAATGCCAGGTCGCACGGCATCGATGCACGCACCGGGAGGAGCTGACGTCTCGCACGGGCCGATGCCTGAGCCATGGCCCGGCGATACAGTCGAGCCGATGTCGAAGATGCGCGCGCTCATCAGCGATCACATGGTCGCTTCGCGACGCACATCCGCACATGTCACGTCATTCATGGAAGTCGACCTCACTCGCGTCGCTCGTATTCGAGCCAAAAAACGCGCTGAGTTCGAGGCATCCACAGGACAGAAGCTGACATATCTGCCGTTCATCATTGCGAGCGTAGTGAAGGGACTGCGTGCTTTCCCGATCATGAACTCGTCGGTTGCCGGCAGGAACGTCATCTATCGAAAGCCGGTCAATATCGGCGTCGCCGTCGCGCTCGACTGGGGATTGATCGTTCCCGTAATCAGGAACGCGGAAGATCTTTCGCTCGCCGGAATCACCAAGTCGCTCAACGATCTCGCATCGAGAGCGAGAGCGAAGAAGCTGTCGCCGGAAGAAGTACAGGACGGCACGTTCACCATCACCAATCCCGGTGTCTTCGGCTCGCTCATGGGAGCGCCGATCATCAACCAGCCGCAGGTTGCGATTCTGGGAATCGGTGCGATCGAAAAACGCCCCAAAGTTCTGCCAGGCGCCGACGGCGAAGACACTATCGCGATTCGCACCTGCGCGTATTTCTCCATTTCTTTCGACCATCGCATCATCGATGGCGCGGTAGCCGATCAGTTCCTTGCGTTCGTCAAGAAAACGCTCGAGGAATATCAGGAGAGTGCAGTCTGATGGCCGGTGTTCTCACTATTCAGCGAACCACTGTTCCCGCTTCCGAGCGCGAAAAATATTTCGAGCGCATTCGCGCATCGCACAGTCATTACACTGCGGCCGGCTGCAGATTCCGCGTCTTCGAGGAAGGCGGCCTTCAGGGCGCATTCATCGAGTTCGTCGAAGCTGACGACGAGACTACGCTGACAGTCGCGCATGCAAACGCGCCCAACCGCATTCTCGACCCGGCGCGCATCTATAATGAAACGGAGATCGGCAAGAATGCCGGCTAGAGACATTGTAATCGACGGGCAGGAATGGAGCGTGTATCCGTCCGGCTTCATCACACAATACGATCAGGATGAATTCGGACTGTTCTTCACTCGCGGAACCGGGAGCGATCGTGAAGTTCGAGTCACGCGCTACTCTCCGCAGGGCACCCGCTCGCGCGAACAGTCATTCGCGGAGCTGACCGACTTGAAACTGCACGAGCTTTTTCAGCAGTCGCAGCCGAGCTTCACGTCTCCCGAGGCCGGCTACCGACAGTGATGGATGCGGGGCAGGCCGACAGGCCGCCCGGCGAGGTCGACCTGCACATGCATTCGACCGCGTCCGATGGGTCGCTCGCGCCATCTGCAGTCGTCGATGCGGCGCGAGCAGCCGGCCTTTCGGCAATCGCCCTGACGGATCACGATACTCTCGCCGGACTGCAGGAGGCACAACTCGCTGCTGAGCCGCTGGGGATTCGCGTCGTTCCGGGTGTCGAGCTCAGCGCTCACGATGGACCGCGCGAGATTCATCTTCTTGCGCTGCATGTCTCGAAACCCGAGATGATGGAGTCGCAGCTCTCGACATTTCGCGATGCGCGCGAAACACGCGCGCGCAATATTGTCGAGAGACTCCGAAATCTCGGCATCAATGTCGAGCTCGAGACGGTGATGCAGGAGGCTGCTGGTGGTGCGGTTGGTCGTCCGCACGTTGCCCGCGCGCTCATTCGCGGGGGACACGTGCGCGATTCCCGCGAAGCGTTCGACCGTTACCTCGGCGCAGGTCGTCCCGGATTCATTCCCAAAGCGCGACTCGAGATTCGCGAGGCAATCGAGCTCACTCATTCCGCCGGCGCGCTGGCGATCTGGGCGCATCCGGGACAGGACGGTCGAAGAGAGCGAGTCGAAGGATTTGTGAATCTGGGGCTCGACGGCGTCGAAATTCGTCATCCCAGTCATCTGTCTGAAGATGTGAAGCGACTTGCTGCCCTCTGTGATTTCTTCGGCCTCGTGCCGAGCGGCGGATCTGACTGGCATGGCTCGCCTGAAGGTCAGCGCACAATCGGCTGCATGCACATTCCGCCTGCATGGCTGCATCAGCAGGACGTTCTTGCTGCGCGTCGCAACTCGGCGGAGGTAGCATGAATCTCTCCGGTGCTACCGCACTCGTCACCGGCGCAGGGCATCGCGTAGGGCGCGCCCTTGCAGTCGCGTTAGGCGCAGAAAACATGAATGTCGCTGTTCATTACAACGCGACTTCCGAGGGAGCTGACGAAACTGTCTCTCTCATCGAGAGCGCTGGAGGAAAGGCAAGGACTTTTCACTCTGATCTCACGCATCCAGACGCACCGGGTCAGCTCATTCGCGACGTCGTCAACAAGCTCGGCCCGTTGAATGTTCTCATCAATTCCGCAGCAGTGATGAAGCGGCAGCCATTCGGATCGGTGACGCCAAAAGGCTGGGATGAGACATTTACGTTGAACCTTCGCGCACCGTTCTTTCTCGCGCAGGCCGCGGCTGCTGAAATGCCGAATGGCGGAGCGATCGTGAACATCGCCGATCTTGCTGCATTCGAAACCTGGCCGTCATACATCCCGCATTCGATTTCCAAGGCGGGAATCGTGAAGATGACGGAGGGTCTCGCGCGTGTGCTTGCACCTTCAATTCGAGTGAACGCGATTGCACCGGGCGCAGTGTTGCTGCCTGACGACTGGGGCGACAAAACCGGCGAGCGGCTTTCGGATACCACGCCTCTCCACCGCCTGGGCGATCCGCAGGATGTCGTCGAGGCGATGCTCTATCTGCTGCGTGCCGATTACGTGACCGGAGAAACCATCGTTGTCGATGGCGGAAGGCGCATCAGGAAGTGATTTTTAGGTAAGGGAAAACATCAACCAGAGTACGAATTGCCAGAAGCCACCGTTCACGACGTAGTGATTATCGGCTCAGGTCCGGCAGCGTGGACCGCCGCGGTTTACGCTGCACGAGCCAATCTTCAGCCGGTGGTCTATGAAGGAGAGCCTGTCGGAACAGAGGTTCCCGGCGGTCAGCTCATGCTGACAACCGACATCGAGAATTACCCCGGTTTTCCCGAGGGCGTGACGGGCCCGGAATTGATGGAAAAAATGAAGGAGCAGGCGCTGCGCTACAAGACGAAAGTGATTTCGGAGCTCGTCACGTCGATCGACATGTCGCAGTACCCGTTTCTCGTTACGCCCGGTTACAGCGAGCCGGTCAGGGCATTGACCGTGATTGTCGCGACTGGCGCAAAAGCAAAATGGCTTGGCCTTCCAAACGAGATGAAGCTCGCGCAGGGGGGAGGCGGTGTGAGCGCGTGCGCGGTGTGCGACGGCGCCTTGATGTTCTATCGCAACAAGGTCCTCGCTGTCGTTGGCGGAGGCGACACGGCGATGGAGGAAGCGCTTTATCTCACCAAATACGCGAGCGAGGTAGTCATCATTCATCGCCGCGACAAATTCCGCGCATCGAAAGTCATGGCTGATCGCGTGCTCGGCCACAAGAAGGTGCGCGTGATTTGGAATTCCGAAGTAACCGAGGTCTATGGCGGTGATGAGATCACGTCGATCGAGCTTACCAACACCGTCACCGGCGAAAAGTCCAATCTCGATGTTGGCGGCCTTTTCGTCGCGATCGGACACGAGCCCAACACGAAGTTCCTAAACGGACAGCTGGATCTCACCAGCCACGGTTACATCAAGGTCGACCCGTGGCGGACATCGACGAGTGTTGGCGGTGTTTTCGCGGCGGGCGATGTAATCGATGACTATTATCGTCAGGCGATCACGTCAGCGGGTACCGGCTGCATGGCTGCACTCGAGGCTGAGCGCTGGCTTGCGCATCATGGCATCGGGGAGTCCCCGATCCTCGAGACTGCCGAAGGACCCGTCGAAGCCACGCCTGATCAAATGGAGGCCCCGCCGGCGGACAGACGTGCTGTTCCTCGAGGCCCGCGTGGCGGCGCCGGAGTCGCAGGATGAACGTCACGCAGATCACTGTCGGAGCGTTTCAGGAAAACTGCTACCTCGTCGAGGATCCAAAGACCAACGCTATAGCAATCGTAGATCCGGGAAGCGAGCCTGAGCGCATCGTCGACGCAATCGAAGAGAGCGGCGGTCGGGTAGAAGCGATCTGGGTCACTCACGCGCATGTCGATCACATCGGCGCGATTGCACCACTCAAGCGAAAGTACAATGTTCCCGTCTGGCTGCATCCACTGGATGAGCCGTTATATCGCGTTGGTGGGAGACAGGCCCAATTATATGGCATCCCATATGAAGAGCCGCCCGCACCTGATCGACGATTTGCCGAGGGCGAGAAGATCACGCTCGGCGCACTCGAGCTCGATGTAATTCACGTTCCCGGACATGCGCCCGGACACGTCGTGATTTACGGACACGGAAACGCACTTGTCGGCGACTGTCTTTTCGCGGGATCGATTGGAAGAACTGATCTCCCATTCTCCAATCCGTCGCAGCTCGAAGCATCCCTCAAGCGCATTGCTGCGCTTCCACCGGAGACTGTCGTCCATCCCGGTCATGGTGATTCAACGACGATTGGTGAAGAGCGTCTGTCGAATCCATTTCTCAACGGAACGGCGCGCATCGTCCGCGCCTGACAACTTTCTATACTGAAATGACTGCGAATACCAGAATAGAGAAGGATCCACTGGGACAGCTCCCGGTTCCTTCGGATGCATACTACGGGGTTCAGACGCTTCGTGCTGTCCAGAACTTTCCGATAAGCGGACTCAAGCCGCTTCCTGCGTTCGTCGATGCAGTCGTTCGCATCAAGCGCGCTGCAGCGATCACTCACAAGGAAACAGGCAGGCTCGACGCGAAGCTCGCCGATGCAATCATTGCTGCCGCCGACGAAGTGCTGAGCGGACAGCATCGGGAAAATTTCGTTGTCGATCCGTATCAGGCGGGAGCAGGCACGTCCCACAACATGAACGTGAACGAAGTGCTCGCCAATCGCGCCAACGAAATACTCGGCGCAAAGCGTGGTGAGTACAAACCGGTTCATCCGAACGATCACGTCAACATGGCGCAGTCAACGAACGACGTGATCCCAACAGCGATTCGACTCGGCGCTGTTACAGAGCTGCCCAAACTTCAGGCAGCGTTCGAGAATCTCATCGGAGCGTTCGAGCAGAAGGGCAGAGAATTCGACGATGTACTGAAGTCGGGACGCACGCATCTTCAGGATGCAATGCCGATTCGCCTTGGGCAGGAGCTCACCGCATATGCAGGGTCGCTCCGTCGTTCACTCTCGAGGGTCGTGCAGGCGGCGGATTATCTGCGCGATCTTGGAATCGGTGGGACTGCTGTTGGAACCGGCGTAAATGCCGAGCCAGGGTATCCGGCGATCATGGTGCGCGAGCTCGCGAAATCTGCCGGTGTAGAAGTACGAGAAGGGAAGGATCGCGTTCAGCTCATGCAGAGCATGGGCGATCCCGCAGCATTTAGCTCAGCGCTCAAGGTTCTGGCTGTCGACCTGAGCAAGATCGCAAGCGATCTGCGTCTGCTGGCCAGCGGTCCGCGCACTGGTCTGGATGAAATCATACTGCCGGCAGTGCAGCCGGGATCTTCCATCATGCCCGGCAAAATCAATCCCTCGATTCCGGAAATGGTGAATCAGGTTTGCTTCCAGGTGATTGGAAACGATGCATGCGTCGCAACATCTGCGGAGCACGGACAGCTCGAGCTGAACGTGATGATGCCGGTGATCGCGCACAACATCTTCATGTCGATGCGGATTCTCACTAACACGGCAAACACTCTCGCGGATCGTACCGTGAAGGGTCTGGAGGCAAATGCGGAGCAGTGCGCTTACTGGCTGGAGAGGTCAGCTGCGCTTGCGACTGCGCTTGCTCCGCAGATTGGATATGCACGTGCGGCCGAGCTGAGTAAGCAGTCGGTCAAGGAGAACGTGTTGATTCGCGACCTGGTCAAGCGCGAGCACGTAATTCCTGACGACGAGATTGACGAAGTGCTCGATCTTCGAAAGATGACTGAGATTGGAGTACCGGGTGGAGCGCACGGGGGCGTTTCCGCAGGCTGAAGTCCGCGCAGTTCATTATCTTGTAGAGTATGAGAATCACTACCTGGGCCGAGTATGGCGTGATCTGCGCGCTGCATCTCGCAAAGCGTGCAACCGAGGGTCCCGTCAACGGCCGCGATATCGCAGCTCGCGAGAAGCTTCCCGCCGATTATGTCGAGCAGATTCTGCTTCGTTTGCGTCGAGCCGGTGTCATTACCAGCACGCGCGGTGCACGCGGTGGATATTCGCTGACCAAGCCTGCGTCTGAGACAACAATTCGAGAAGTGATTCAGGCGTCGGAGCTGGAGACTTTCGATCTCCATTGCATAACCCATCCGGTAGAAGCCGATCGCTGCTCCGCGTCGCATCTCTGCAGCATCCGTCCCGTGTGGGTTCTGCTGCAGAAGAAGATCGACGACGTTCTGGATGGAGTTTCTCTTGCAGACCTTCTCCACGACGAGCCGGTGGTTCGGGAGAAAGTCGGTCTCCCCAACACGCCGAAGGCCCGCGAGAAATCACTTCCGATTCTCGAGCCGGTCTAGAATTACTTCCACGACGGGTTGAAGAACCCCGTGGAATAGGAGAGAGGGAGCCGCACTCCAGTTCGCACTTCGATGATCTCCAGCCGTCCACTGGTCAGATCATTTGCGATTATCCACTTGTCGTCTGCAGACCAGTCGAAGCCGAAGTCGTAAGCGGTTCCGGAACCAACCTGACGTCTTCCATTACCTCGCGAAGACATCAAGCGAATCGGCCCGCTGACTCCTCCCTGCATATCGACGTATCCAATCGAATCGCCGTACGACCATTCCGGGCCGTGGCCGGGAACACCAGCGACGAGAAGCGTCTCGTTCTCCATGTCGAGCACGCGAATGAGGACGTTGCGGCTGGAGAACTCTTCACGGAAATAGGCGAGCAGTTTTCCATCGGGACTCGCTGACGGATGGCCCTGCGTGAAATTGTCCGAGGTAAATCCGGGAGCGAGCGTGAGCTGCGACCCGTCGGCGCGAACGCGGTAAGGCTGCCCGCGAAAGTCGGCGAGATCGTATCCGCCGAAGTAGACCCACTGGCCATCGCGTGTTGGATGCGCCCACAGCTCCGCTGAAAAAATCTCCGGATTTTGGAGCAGCGGCGTAACCTTGCCGTCGAGATCGGATTTGTAAGCGTGCTGGAGGCCGATGCTGAACACAAACGACGAGCTGCCGGGAAGCCATCGCGGAGAGCGCGCGCCCTGCGCAGTGATGACTCTTCTCTTGTCCGAGCCGTCGGAGCGAAAGAGATAGATGCCGTCGGCTCGCGCTGCGAGCAC
>DASROK010000346.1:0-6218 GCA_035646915.1 Gemmatimonadaceae bacterium | reverse complement strand
GTTTCCAACCTTTGCGAGCACGCCGTATTCGGCAGTGCTGCCGAACACGAGCAGCTGCGTTCCCGCCAGATACTTTTCCGGAATGAAAACGCGCGGCCCGATTATCTCCGCGACACCTGGAGTTCCCGGAACGTCCTTGAGCGTTGCGCCGATGACGAACTTCTCCATTCCAAGCGACACGGTGTCCCCGATGTGCGCGCTGAGCGCGACGAGCAGGGAAGGATCCACCAGAGCGTATGGTCCTGACTGGAGCATGTTCCAGCGATTCGCCGGAGTTGTGGTGATCACTCCGTAGAACGGAAAGTTCGGGCTCACAGCGCGAACCTGAACCAGCCGTGTTTTTCCGCTGCGCTGAACCAACGCCATCGACGGGAAAGTCGTGACGCGTGCAAGCTGCGCGCTGGTTTTTCTCTGAACCGTGTCGATCAGCGCTTTCTGCTCATCGGTCAGCGGCCGGCGCGATGTGAATGCGATGTCGCCGCCGAGTAGCGAGCGCGATTGTTCGCGAATCGATCGCGTAACGTTGTCGGCGAACGAATCGATTGCCACGAGTGCCGCGACGCCAAGCGATATCGCCGACATATAGAGGAGAAGACGGCGCCTCGCGCTTCTGCTCTCCCGCCATGTGAGTCCTGCGATCTGCCTGAACGAAGCGCTCACGCTCTTGTCTCGGTGTCAGCTACCACGTTTCCGTCGCTCAAACGAATCGTTCTCGCCGCACGCTCGGCCAGAACTGCATCGTGGGTGACGAGAACAATCGTCGAACCCGATTCGCGATTGAGTGACTCCAGAAGATCGAACACGAGCTTGCCTGTATTCGCATCGAGATTTCCGGTTGGCTCATCGGCGAAGAGAATCCTCGGCGAATTCGCGAAAGCCCGCGCGATGGCGACTCGCTGCTGCTCACCGCCGGAGAGCTGCATCGGGAAGTGGTGTCCGCGGTTTCCAAGGCCGACGCGTTCCAGCAGCTCGTTCGCGCGCACGCTTGCGCCGTCGACACCCTGGAGCTCGAGCGGGACCTGGATGTTTTCGCGCGCGGTGAGAGTTGGAATCAGCTGAAAGCTCTGAAATACAAATCCCACTTTTTCGCCTCTCAGCTTTGCGCGCTCGTTCTCGCTCATTGTGGTGAGGTCGTGTCCGTCGAGGATCACCTTTCCACGCGTTGGTGTATCCAGACCTGCGAGAAGACCGAGGAGCGTTGTTTTTCCGCTTCCGGAAGGACCGACGATTGCGACGAATCCTCCCTGCGGAATTGTGAACGAGACATTGCGAAGAACGGCGATCTCGAGGTCGCCGCTCTTGTACTCGCGAGTAACTTCCTGTGCAGTGAGCATGAAGGCGAATTCTGAATTCTGAATGCTGGCGTAGTGAGGAACATGAAACGAGGACTACTACTTGTAGTGCTGGGAACTACTGCATGCAGTGAAGGCAAGACATCGAACGCAGTTGAGAACGCGACAGTTTCATCTGCAAGTACGCAGAAGTTAACCGATTCGTCTGGCGTCTCTGTTAACTCTGCCCCCTCTGCTGCCTCCCAGGTCAGGGTACTTTTCTTCGGCACGAGCCTGACTGCCGGTTATGGGCTCGATCCGGGGCTCGATTTTCCGACATTGATCGGAAAGAAATCGCAGTCGACGCGGACTCCTATCGTTGCGGTCAATGCTGGACTCTCGGGGGAGACATCGGCCGGAGCGGTCCGTCGAATCGAATGGGCATTGCGAAAGCCGGTGGATATCGTTGTGGTCGAAACTGGTGGAAACGACGCTCTCCGCGCGCTCGATCCCGATTCTCTCGAGGCGAATATCGACGCAGTCGTCGCCACCATCAAACGTGTGCAGCCTGAGGCGCGCATTCTGCTTGTCGTGATGGAATCGCCGCCAAACCTTGGAGCGCGCTACAACGAGCGATTTCGTCGGGCTTACTCCAACGTTGCGAAGAAAGAAAATCTCACTCTGGTTCCGTTTCTTCTCGACAAGGTTGCGGGGCATCCGGAGCTGAATCAGCCGGACGGTGTTCATCCCAATGAAAAGGGCGAGCGAATCGTTGCGGAGAACGTGTGGAGGGCACTCGAGCCAGTGGTTCAGGAGGTTTACTCAAAGCGGCCAAATGCTTAAATTTCAAGGCTTTCCACGAATTGACCCGAAAATATCTGGATCAGGATAATGGCATTTCCAGCAACGCAAATCAGGAGGGGCATGGTTCTCGTTTTCGAGGGCGATCCCTGCCGCATAGTCGAGTTCCGCCACCATACGCCGGGCAATCTCCGCGCGATGGTTCAGGCAAAGCTCAAGAATCTTCGCACTGGCAACAACTTCGAGCATCGCTTTCGCGCCGCTGACACTGTCGAGAAGGCCTCGATGGAGACGCACGATCTCGAGTTCTTGTACCAGGGCGGAGACACGTATCATTTCATGAACACCGAGAATTACGATCAGCTCGAGATGGATGAAGAAACCCTGGGCGACAACGCTCAGTGGATGCAGCCGGGGATGAAGATTCAGGCCGAGTATTACAACGGCCGCCCGATTGGGATCGATCTTCCTAATTCGCTCGTGCTCGAGATTGTAGACACCGCAGCAGTGATGAAGACCGCAACGAAGAATGCGTCGACAAAACCTGCGAAGCTCGAGAATGGCGTGACGATCAACGTACCGGAGTTCGTCAGGACCGGCGAAAAGGTCCGCGTGAATCCGAACACGGGTGAGTATATGGATAGAGCGAAAGATTAACTGGAATGCTGAATGCTGAATGCTGACAAAAGGCGCATTTAGTCAGAATTCAGAATTCAGCATTCCGGTTGTCAGCATTCAGAATTCAGTATTCTGCGTGCGGTTGTTACCTAGTTTTGCAGAAGTTATCATGCATATCGAAGAACATGGTGGCTGTAGCTCAATCGGTTAGAGCACCGGACTGTGGCTCCGGGGGTTGCGGGTTCAATTCCCGTCAGCCACCCTCCCCTGAATTGATGGCGGAACGTTTAGGTCCGTAGCTCAATTGGTAGAGCACCGGTCTCCAAAACCGGCGGTTGGGGGTTCGATTCCCTCCGGGCCTGTAAAAAAAATCAGAGACGCTCTGGAAGGTCATGACGAAAGTCGTGACCTTTTGTGCTTCCGACACCCTGGCCCGTGACACGATGACAAACCTGTCAGTAGTCGACCTGCTGGTGATCGCAGCCTACTTCGTTGTCCTGTCTGGAATCGCGCTATGGGCAGCGCGCCGCGAAAAGAAGCTGAGCTCCGATTATTTCCTCGCCGGCAGGGATGTAGGCTGGCTCGCAGTGGGTGCGAGTCTCTTCGCTTCGAACATTGGAAGCGAGCATCTCGTCGGGCTGGCGGGAACTGGAGCAGCGAGCGGGCTTGCAGTTGGTCACTTCGAATGGCTTGCAAGCCTCATACTGCTCCTGCTTGGCTGGCTGTTCGTTCCGTTCTATCTGCGAAGCGGCGTGTACACCATGCCGGAATTTCTCGAGCGACGATACAACTCCGCATCGCGCGCGTATTTCACATGGGTCTCGATCGTCGGCTACGTCCTGACGAAAATCTCGGTCACGCTGTTCGCCGGCGGCGTTGTGATGAGAGCGGTAACCGGACTCGATTTCTGGACCAGCGCTGCAATCCTGATCGTCATCACCGGATTGTACACTCTGCTCGGCGGCTTGAGAGCGGTCATCTATACGGAAGTGATGCAGGCGGTTGTGCTGATTTCAGGATCAGTTGCTCTGACGCTGGTGGGACTTTCTGCGGTCGGAGGATGGTCCGGTCTCGAAGCACGCGTGCCACCTGATTTCTTCTCGATGTGGAAGCCATCGAATCATGCGGATTTTCCGTGGACAGGAATTGTTTTCGGAGCGCCGATCCTGGGGATCTGGTACTGGTGTACCGACCAGCACATCGTGCAGCGCGTTCTTGCCGCGCGGAACATAAAGGAAGCGAGGCAGGGAACTGTCTTCGCCGGTTTCCTCAAGATTCTTCCCGTTTTCATATTCGTTGTGCCGGGGATCATTGCTTCCGCGCTCTACGCGGACGTGCGCTCAGCGGGCGGAGCTGATGCCGCGTATCCGATCCTCGTAACGCGTCTCCTTCCGGCGGGTTTGAAAGGACTGGTACTCGCGGGAATGCTCGCTGCTCTCATGAGCTCGCTTGCATCTGCATTCAATTCGTGCTCGACACTGCTGACGTGGGACGTCTATCGAAAATGGCGTCCGAATGCGACGGAGCCGCAGCTCGTAACGGTTGGGCGGATCACGACAGTGATTCTGGTGATTCTCGGTCTCGCATGGATCCCGTTCATGAAGTACGTGTCGCCGCAGCTCTACATCTATCTGCAGAGCATACAGGCGTACATCGCGCCACCCATCGCGGCTTGCTTCCTTCTCGGAATTCTCCATCGCCGGCTGAATGGAACCGGAGCGCTCGCAGCGCTGTGGGTTGGGTTCGTGCTCGGCATGGCTCGACTTGTTCTGGAGCTTGCGAAAGGAAGTCTCGAGAGCGGGACATTCGTGTACTGGATTGCGAGCATGAACTTCCTGCATTTCGCTGCTTTGCTGTTTTTACTGTGCAGTACGATTCTCGTGGCCGTGAGCCTCACGACTCCGCCGCCTGCGCCGGAGCGGGTTGCCGATCTCACGCTTCAAACCGCGACTGCAGTCACTGATGCTGACGATCACCCTGAGGGACGGCGTGTTACGGTGATCATGTCGGTTGTGCTTGCGGCTGCGATTGGCACGTTGTGGTTCATATTCCGATAGAAATTGCACCTGAAAATCCAGCGAATGGTCCGCTTTGAAATCGTATTTCGTCAGTTTAAGTTTGAAGGCTGCGGGTCAATGCGGCGCTATCGTCTAGGGGACCAGGACGGGGCCCTCTCAAGGCCCAAACACGGGTTCGAATCCCGTTAGCGCTATGCAGTAGAATGAGGGAGTTGGTTTGGCCCCATCGTCTATCGGTTAGGACGGCACCCTTTCACGGTGCAGAGAGGGGTTCGATTCCCCTTGGGGCTATTTTGAGAGTTACCAGAGGGTCGAGCGGCTTCGCCGCTATCCCACGCAAGAGGTAGCAGAGACTGATAGTCTAATGGCCTCGGTTGAAGTTGTGGTTTGCAGGTGCAGGTAGCAGGATGCAGGTCGCAGGAAGCTGTTGTATTGGGGCCGTAGCTCAGTTTGGTTAGAGCACTCGACTGTCACTCGAGAGGTCGCGGGTTCGAGCCCCGTCGGCCCCGTAACAAATAGCGGTTAGCAGTAGTCAGCATTCAGAATTCACAATTCGTAGGTTGCCCTGGTGGTGAAATTGGTAGACACGCCATCTTGAGGGGGTGGTGCCGAAAGGCATAGCGGTTCGAGTCCGCTCCAGGGCATACAACCAATGCGCAGTGCGTACGCCACCGTAGCTCAGGGGTAGAGCTCTCGATTCGTAATCGAGCGGTCGTCGGTTCAAATCCGACCGGTGGCTCTCGATAAACTGACTGGTACATATCCGCTCCCCCAATGGGAGCGCTTTTTTTGCCTTTCCCGCCGCTGAGTCGTGTTCTGTAGACCCCACTCGGGCGGGCCGATGATCAATCATTTAATAGAATTCGAGGGCTACCGGGCCAGAATCGAGCGTGCGAGTGACGGCATGCTCTACGGCCGCGTGCTCGGTCTCGAGGAGATCATCAATTTCAGGGCGCCGACCATGCGGGTGGTGGAGCGCCAGTTCATCAAGGCGCTCGAGGCGTATTTCGAGCGATGCAAGCAGCGGGGAATCGAGCCGGAAAAACCGGCTACGACGATGGGTTTCTAGCCTACCGCAGAAATCCTTTCTTTCGCTCAGGCGGCGCCTGCAGCTCTTCGATCTCGGCTTCCCGCGCGGCGAGCTCTTTTTCCAGCCGCTTGTTCTCTTCCTGAAGGTCCTCCAGAAACCGCCCGCGCATCTTCGCGTTCTCGAACGCTTCGACTGACCGGCTCGTGAGGTCGAGATAAGCTTCGGCGAGGCGGGGAAGTGCTACCCGCGCAAAGGTATAGAACTCCTTCTGATATTCCGCACACATCTCACACTCGGCGGGATCATGCTCCACGAGTGGGGCTGTTGTATCCAGCTCGAGCGCGCGCTGCGCCATACTGTGGCAGTCGCCGTCAAAAGCCATATGGTCGAAATATGATATGGGACGGCGCAAACGCCATGACGAATACTGAATGCTGAATGCTGACAAAAGGCGGATGCTGAATGCTGAATGCTGACAAA